>JAYYRF010000682.1:0-29409 GCA_036127535.1 Myxococcota bacterium
TGCTCACTTGGAAAGCCGCAAGCATCAAGGATCGCGAAATGGCCGGTGAGAAGTTCAGCGACCGAGCGGCCGTTAGTCGTGCTTGTTCGATGGCAAAGCTATATGCCAGTGAATGTGCGAACTTCTGTGCAGATAAAGCGCTTCAAATCCATGGTGGTTATGGATACAGTAAAGAGTACGAAGTCGAACGTCTATATCGAGACGCTCGTATCACTACACTGTACGAAGGCACCAGTGAAATTCAGCGTCTCGTGATATCAAAGAGCTACCTCTAGTCCGTTCACATACGCTTACTTCAACACCTCAAAAAAGAGCAATACCTCTTGTTCTTTTGGAGAACTTCATGGCTCGCCGCCGAGTAAAATCAACAATTTCTTTCCTTTCTGGTACTTATACGGAGTTTTTGGGTAAAAAGCCTCTTCCGCAGGCCTTTCATCATCGTCCCATTTTGTTTTTACTCGGACCGGCTGGATCTGGGAAGACCATGGTTGCTCGGAGTCTGCTTGGCAAAGAGACACTTCGTTTCATTCAAAAAGAAGTATTGCAATTGCTGGCGACACGAATTTTACTGCGCAAATGGCGTGCGGATTTGTTGGAAGTCCCCAATCTCATCGTAGAGATCCCGTGCTTTTTGGAGCAAAGGCCGCAAGTGATGCAATTCTTATCGGAACTATTTTTGCTGCGAGCGGACAGGGGAGTCCGTACGGCTGTATTGGATTCCGAAGACAATGCTTCTCTGCAAAGTCTCCTGGAACGCATCGATTCGGCGAAACGCGCTACGTTGCTGCTGCGTATTCCGGAAGGAAGAGGGAGATACCGTTTCCTTGCTCACGTTTGCCGTCAGAAGGGCCTCCCGCTTCGACATGCTCGCGCATTGGCCCAGGTTAATCCATGGACGTATAAGCGCGTTTTCGTTGCTCTTGAAGACCTAGAGCAGCAGTTGAAGGAAACTAGATCGTTGATCCCGGATATTGAATCAAAGCTTTGCGAAGAATCTCCGCCGCTCGTTTGAGTTTCGATTCTTCCAATACCGCGGCGAGGCGAATCTGTTTTTGGCCTTTCTCTGCATTTTGATAAAAGCCGCCCCCCGGTGCCACAACCAAGCTCTGCTTTTGATCACGAAATTGGCACACCAAGTATCGCGCAAACGATTCAGAAGAGTCCACAGGCAGTTGCACCATTGTATAGAAAGCGCCTGAAGGTCGGTTATGTTGGATGTTGGGTATGTCATTTAGGGCGTTGTATAGAGTTTCTACGCGTTTTTTCCAAGTCAGACGGACAGAATCATAGTATGTGTCAGGAAGAGATAGAGCGGCGATACCAGCGATCTGAGACAAGGGTTGAACCCCGAGCCGCGCTTGTCCGAGTCTTTCGATCTTTTCCATGAGAATGGGATTGCGAGAAATAAACGCACCCAGTCGAAGTCCACAAGCGGACCACGTTTTGGACAAGGAGTCGATGACGATAACCACGTCTTTCTCTTCCTCGAGAGAGAGTGCCGTTGCGGGGGGAGAGCTAAACCATATCCTTCGGTATACCTCATCCGAAATGAGATATACTTGGTTTCGCATACACCACTGGGCGATGCGTTTGAGTTCTTGTGCATCATATATGGCACCGGTTGGGTTGCCTGGATTGGAGAAAACAAAGGCCTTGGTTTTTTCGGTTTTTATCGCGTCGAGTTCTGCATCAGAAGGCAGGGCAAAGTTATCTTCAATTCGGGTATCTATGGCCCGAACCCGCGCTCCTGCAACGGTGGCAAACCCATTGTAATTGGTATAATACGGCGCAGGAACCAAGATTTCGTCTCCAGGATCGCAGATGGCGGTGAAGGCAAACAGGAGAGCTTCAGATCCGCCGGTTGTGACCGCAACATCCTTTGCTTGAAGTGCGGGCTGCCAACGGCGATGGTAACGGGCAAAGGCTTCTCGACAATCCGGCGTGCCGGATGCGGGTCCGTATGCGATAACACGAGGTCGCCAGGCTTGAATTGCATCTAAGATTTCCGGGGGCGTTTCGATGTCGGGTTGTCCAATGTTAAGACGAAAAAATTCGACATCGCGTTGTTGTCTTACTGTCAGATCAAGCTTCCGAATTGCGGATTCTTGCAAAGAAAGTGCGCGTTGAGAGAGTTGCATGGTTCCTCCGAAGGCGGGTTCTTCAATTCGGTTCTATATCAATAAATTTTGTATTTGGTAGTTCTTTTTGAATCTCTTGTTCCAATTCATCGATGGTTCTTGTCAGTTTTTCCATGGATTGGACAGCGAGTTCTAAGGAGTATTTCTCAAAATCTTCGTAGCATTGGATGGATTCATATTTCTCTTTTAGATTGAGATCCATCGTTTGGGAAAGAATCCGTTCGTCAAACTCGATTTCCACTTGAATGTCATATTGATCGGCGCCGATGACTTCTGTGCGAATGTGATCGATTTTGCCTAGAAATTTCTTTTCTCGTAAGATCTCCTTTAAGCGCTCGATTTCTTCATCAGGAATACTCTTACCGATCAACAGATCTCGGTTTCGGGAGATTAGCCAAAATGCGACGAAACCGAGTAAGATACCGATAAGAATTGATCCGATTGCATCCCAATAGTGTTGGTGCGTGAAGTGCGTAAGCAAAATGGAGATAATCGCGATAATTACACCAATGCACGCGGCCGCATCCTCCATTAGAACGGCAACGCTGGATGGATCCGCTTCGTTCTGTACAAAGTCGAAGAAGGGCTTCGTTCCCGCTTGTTTTTTCAGACCAGCATAGGCGACGTATAAAACATATCCTTCTACTACGAGAGCAAAGATGAGCACACCGATCGAAACACTCATATTGACGGAATGACCTTCGTGGGGATGTAGGAGAGATTCTACGCCGTGATAGATCGTAACCCCGCACCCCAAGAAAAAGATACCCACCGCACTGATCAACGACCATATAAATCGCTCTCGACCATAACCCGAGGAATGTTCTTTATCGGGATGGTTCTCCGATTTGATCACCCCGATGTAAAGCAATGATTGATTCATGACATCTGCAAGCGAATGTATCCCTTCTGCCAGCATTGCACTGGAGCCTGTGGAAAGAAACACACCGAACTTCGCAAACATGACAATTGTATTTCCGACGATTGCAGATAAGACTGACTTTTTAGATTCTACCGACATAGATTCTCTTTGGCTTAATTATGAGAGGTGATATATAATTGGATATGCTAAATTATGTACTGAAAAAATGCTTCGGCTTCTTTCTCGCTACTTTCCCATAGATATCGATGACACTTTCGAAGGCAGATGCTCTTATACTAAAGGGTTTAAATAACGATCAAAAAGGGGTCGTCTATCGTGTTGTACAGCCGATTATTGCGGGCAGGTCCCGCAGTTGCGATATCTTTATTTCAGATGTGCGGGCTAGCAGACAGCAAGCACGTTTTTTTAGAGACGAAGAGGGTTTGCTCTTTGTGGAAGATTTAGGCAGCTTAAACGGAACGTTTTTAAACGGCAATCCGATCGATCGTCATATTCTAGAAGAGGGGGATGTCGTACGATTGGGGAGTACAGATTTTCGCATCCAACGCGGTATGAACTCATCTGTTGAGTTGGTTGATCCAATCTTGCCACAGCAAACCAAAGTGATCAAACAGATGTCAAAGGTATCTATGCCGTCGCTAGAAACGATGCATGCGGAAGATTACCTCAAAGCCATCGGTGTCACCGAAGAGATAAAAATCGAAGACACCAACTCGAGTTTTACACATCTTCAACGGAAAACCAAAAACTTTGCAACGCTCTTTGAAATCAGTAAGTTGATTCAAAAAGAGTCCGAGCCTGACAACATGCTGAAAAGCGTCTTGGATCTCCTTTTAAAAGTACCCGGTGGGGATGTTGCGTATGTCGTTATGCTCAACGAAGACGATGGCTTGGAGACGCGTGTTGCACGCGATTTAAAAGGGCAAAGTTTAGAGCGGTTTGTGCTGAGTAAGACCGTTTCGCAATATGTCTTGGACGAGCAATGTGGTGTGGTTGCACCCGATATACGCAATGACGAGCGTTTTTCGAGTTCTCAATCGATCATATTGGGAGCGACCGGTTCGATACTCGCAGCCCCGATTATTATTGAAAAAAAATCTCGAGGACTCATTGTTTTACAAGACGAGGATATCGGCGTATCGAGCCAAGAGGATGAGCTTGAGTTGTTGTGCGTCGTTGCCGGTATGATCGCCAGCGCGTTGCAAAATTTAGAGCTACAGCAGCAAAGAGAACAGTATCTAAAAGAACTCGAAGCCGCCAATCGGAAAATTTTAGAGACCCAAGAGCAATTGTTACAGTCCGAAAAGATGGCCGCGATTGGTCGTCTTTCCAGCGGTGTGATTCACGAAGTAAAGAATCACCTTAGTCCTCTAATGCTAGCGGATTTTGTGGCGGAGCAGTATCCGGATGATGAAGATATCCAAGAGATGACCGAGATGGTGATCGAAGCACGGAGACGGATTTTGGACTTGGTTGATGAAATTCGTATGTTCGCACGAGGGGATTCTCGTTCATACAATATGCTCCCGCATCCCGTATCTGAGGTTGTGCAACGCGTGATACGATTTGTTTCGTGTGACGCTAAAGTTCGAAGAACGAATGTTCGTTACAACTGTACAGAAGACAGCATCGTAATTATGGATGCAGATCGCATTCGTCAGGTTCTGATTAATCTCATCCAAAATGCTGCAGATGCCCTTCAAAACCGAGATAATCCGCAGATTACCATTCGAGTATATCGAAAAGGTGATCACAATTGCATCTCCGTTGTGGATAACGGGGTTGGAATTCCCAAGGACATTATCCGCAAGATATTCAATCCATTATTTACGACGAAAGGCGAAAACGGACTCGGTTTGGGGTTGGATATTTGTAAGCGCATTATCAAGGCGCACAAAGGAGAACTGATTTGCTCTTCTATCGAAGGAAAGGGTACCTCCTTTACGATTATGATGCCGCTAAATCCGACCGAGGTTGGATTTCAAACGATGCAATAAGTCTTCTCAATCGGTAGCGAAGATATTCTGAAAGTCTCGAAAGGTTTTGAATTCCAAGCAATTGCCAGAGGGATCTTGAACGAAAAACGTTCCTTGTTCTCCCGCAAGGCCTTGGAATCTGATTTTGGGTTCGATCAAAAAAGGATAATTTCTTTGGGAAAGATTTTCGTGCAAATACGTCCACTGTTCCCATTCCAAGACGATGCCAAAATGCCGAACGGGTACATTGTCCCCGTCGACACCGTTGGTCAATATCGTTTGACATTCTTCCGGCCGTAAGTGCGCGGATATTTGGTGGCCAAAAAAATTAAAATCAATCCACCGAGGAGCGTCTCGGCCCTGGGTGCAGCCCAGGATGTTGATGTAAAAATCTCGAGTGGTTTCGAGATCGCGGACGGGGAAGGCAAGATGAAAAATCGACATAATAAAACCGGGTTATTGGTTGAAGCAAGCTTGTAAAAATGCGCGCGTAATTGCGTATAGAGGGGGAGCGAATTCATGGGGCCCCATATCTTTGGAGAGTTGAGAGCCTTCTTCGAGAGGTAGGTCAGAAATGAAGTAAATAAAGTTCATTTCCACATCTTTAGAGAGTAGATTTTGGGATCGGGCTCGTTGAATCTGTCTTGCATAAAAAGAACCTTCCATCTCCAGTCCGACACAATCCCAAAAGTAGCGGTAATAACTGAGCAGTGACCGGTTTTGAAGAAGCGTCCCTTGAACGGTTAGCACATTGCCGACAAATACCGATCGTCCAGCGTCTTTCTTTAATTGCTCGACCGAAACGCTTTGATTGACCATGGGATAGGCCTCATCATTGGTATCCAGAAGCACCTGGTTTGCATAGAGGATGTCACCCCTCTTACCCACAAGGGAGCCGGCTTTACCCATGACGTGAATGCTGCGTATTTTGTGATGAAACAAAAGGATCAGACAACCGATGATATCTTCTGCTTGTTGTCCAAAGGCATAGTCGATGTTGACGATGAGATGCTTAGACGAGTCGGATAAGGTTAAATTTTCGTCGATTTCTTTGCCTTGTAGAAGGTGAGGGTTGATCAGATCGACACCGATTCCTGTATAGCTGTCATTGTTAATACGGATGATGGCCGGATTGTTTTTTACCTCATCTCGAATGTGTTTGTGTTCATCCATATACGGATTCAATAAGGCATATAGCCGATCGCTGGGATTGGCGTATGGATACTGGTAAATCTCTGGGTGGGTTTCTTTGCCCCATCGTAAAATGTTTTCTCTATTGCGATGTATGGCGGGCGATAGACAATGTAAAGCGCCGTAGCTATTGGAACTGATGATGTCGACTTTGAGATCGTCCAAATCTCCATACAACGTGATACAGGCTTTGCGGATTTGCTCGATCCATCGTTCCGCACTGTCATTGTCATATAAACCCAGGTTTCTTTCAACATATAAAACATAATCTTCGTGATGGGTTACGATGGATCGAAGTTGGTCAATTGGATTTTGAGGCCAAAGTTCTTTGAAGCGAGTCCAGTCCTCTTGCAGCGTTGTTTGAATCACATTCTCGAGTTCTTTTTCGCGATCCTTAAGCTCAAAGAGTAAGGGTACCAAATGCTTTGCATGCGCTTGACGTCGAATTTTTTGAGATTCTATAACGTGCAAACATAAGTTTCCGACAAAGTCGGTCAGATCCGTATGGCCGTCTCGAATGAGAACCAAGCTTTTTCCCGGGCACAAAGACCAAGACTTCCGTCTGCGGTGTTTTGTGGGAACATGGGAAAGAAACGCTTTCGCACCGGCAAAGAGTTCGGGAAAGTTTTGTGATAAGAGATAAATATGGGTTTGCGCGATGTCTTGTGGAAGGCGATTAATCGCGTAGCTCCAAGCACCAAAGTCGATCTCGTGATGGTTCATCTTGGGATGTAGCGCGGGCTGCATCGCTTTGTAGTAGGGCAATAAAATTTCGATGTTGATCGAGCCGCTATTGGCTTCTTGTTCCAACCGATTGGAGAAGTCAGATAGCGCCGAAAAAAGAGATTGTTTTTGCTTTAGGCTACGAGATATGGCTTGTGAGAATGGGGGAGATTCTCGTATGAATTCAATTAGAGTTGTCGAGGGGATCTTTGCGCAAAGAACGGAATCTTGGGCTGTGATTTCCTCGTTGGATGGAATGTGTAAGATCGCAAATCGTATGCCGAAAAGGATACCGGTACGCAAGAGCTTCTTAAATCGCAGTTCTTCTTCCGACTGGCGAGAGAGTTTCGCTGAACCTTCGACAATTAGATATGCATGGCGAACATGTTCATCAAGAGAGAGAATCCTTTCTCCCGGCTTATATCGCTGTAAGATCATTTCCTTGTTCATTCTTTGTCTTTGCTTACGATTTAAATACGCAAAAGGCCAATTATTTTGAAGTATCTCTTCCACGGAACCCATGTCGTTCTCCCCTTGGTGTTTTAGAATACGTATTGTTTTGTATGCGAGTATGCTTCTTATTTTGCCTGTTGTCTTTCTCTTTGACATTTATACCAAGAAGAGAGAAAGACGCTGGAGTAGAAAATACAGAACAGTAGGAGTATCGCACCGTTTTTCTGTGTAGATAGATCGGAAATACGGAGTACCAACGCCAGCACCGACATCGCGAATGGTATGGAGAGAAGAGCCAGACTACGGGGTACTCTATTTTGTATATACAACCAGCCTGCGGGTATCATCAGGAAGTGAACCGGACTGATGAGTAATTGGTTCAGGTTTGGGTGTAGCCCCTCCAGATTGCTCCAATACAGTGCGGCATGGAAGGTTCCCAAGCCTCCCGATACAATTCCCATGAGAATCAGAACGAGTCCACAAAGTTTCTGTATGCTTTTAGCATGGGTTAGGGATGAGGTAACAAAGAGAGATGACAACAAGAATCCCACAAGCGAGTACGATAGCATCTTAGATGAGGTTGAGGACGGAGGAAAACCGTGTTTTGCTTCTCTTGTGCAGGTATATGCGACCAAAGGGCGTTCTTTCCCATCGGGCCACTGCACGCGACTGTTGTCTAATGCGTCGCGAAGACGAACAGGGGCAAACATCAATTCCCATTGGCTACGCGGTTTGTCTGTATAGGTGGCAGCCACATAGTTCCAACCGAACCAAGCCAAGGGCTTATTCCATAAATGCCGAAGAGATTCCGTCCGATATGTCTCGGATGTGATTTTTTGGTGTTGGGCGAATAAATTGCCATCGAGAGATTGGTCGATCAGATCGCGAACCATGGTCGCGCAATTTTTATTTGCCCAGTGATATAAAAACTCGCGATTTTCGAGTACTTGATACTGCTTGAGGTTCTGCAGTAGTTTTTCTTGATTTGCAGGCGGGAGTAGGAGTCTTTGCGCGACAAACCATCGGTTTTCGATGGCGTTGTATCGTTTGAGATCGTTTTGATATGGTTCCATGTGAACTCGATAGATGAGCGTTCCGTTCAGGTACCGAAAGAGCAACTGATCTTGACTCGAGTCAAATGTTCCAAAGTTATAAGATACGTCTGTTTCTGTTTTTCCGTCGCTGACCCACAAAAGCGTGTGCCCAAATGCAGACCAAAGAGCGTTCCCAGGACTTATGGTGACGACGAAAATGCGTGTGTCTTGGTTGGAACGTTCTGTTGCGGGATCACAAAGCCCCGGTTCCGTCGCTGAGCATAACGCACAGAGAAAGGACAGGATAAATAGGCTTATTGGAGCTCTTTCAGATCGTTCGGGTTGATCAGTTCTGTTCCGGAAGGCTGCTTTCTAAACTTTGAAAAAGCCCTTTCGCTCATGACCGCTCCAAAGAGATT
Organism: Myxococcota bacterium; assembly: GCA_036127535.1. GTDB lineage: Bacteria > Myxococcota_A > UBA796 > UBA796 > UBA796. The sequence continues at coordinate 8,818 of JAYYRF010000682.1, forward strand.
GGCGAGGAAGACACCGGTATTTGGAATTAAGATACCCAAACCTAAAACGGGTCCTATCATACCAAAACAAACAACAGCAAGTACAAGTAAATTCATGATCGCTTCTCCATAGATACGATTTATCTTGTTTGAAGAGAATATTCAAGTATACAGATATGATTTTTGATCGGGTAATGAGGTTGCGAAATACAATCAAAAGCGGATACTAAAGAGCAAGTACGATATACATTCTGAGGGAGTCGTTCGTGTCGAATATTACTGAAGAAAAGCCTCTGGCTCGTGGAACCGTGATTGCGAGTCGATATGAGATAGAAAAGTACTTGGGAGAAAGCTTGGTCGGGCCTACATATGTCGTGCGACATGTGGAAAATGAAAAGTGGTTCGCACTTCGCTTTATTCGCAGTGAATACAAGTCTAAAGACGAACTGGCCAATGTACAAGAAATTTTATATAAGTTGAGAGAGATCAAGCATCCCAACATGATCCAATACGGTAATATTGGTGTGTATGGAAATATGATCTTTTACACGCAAGAATACTTCCCGAGTATCAATCTGCGTCAGTCCATTATTGAATATCAATCACAAGATAAAAATTTCGAAATATACGATTCATTTTTTATCGCCGCAAAGATCTTAGAGGCTCTTTCCTTGGTGCATGAAGCCGGATTATTGCATACCAACCTCAAACCTGAAAATATTCTATTGAAGCAGGAAGTTGTAGCCGGTCGAGTGCGACGCAAGATCAAGGTGAATGACTTGATGGCTGCTGCAATTTTGGGTGAAGATCGTATTGTCGGATCTCCGTACCGGGCTCCAGAATGCCGTCCGGAATTAGCGATGGAAGAAGAGGCAAGTCCGCAGTCCGATATTTTCTCGGTTGGGAACATCTTGTATGAATTGCTTATTGGTAAGCCGGCACAAGGTACATACTTGGCACCGTCTCAGTTTCGCGAAGATTTGAGCGAGGAGGTTGATTCTATCATCAACTACGCCTTGAATATCGATCCCAAGGAACGGTATAAAACAGCCAACGACATGTTGGTACACATTCAACGAACCATTGATGAACCATTGGTGGAAGACGATAAGCAACAGGGCAAATTACCTCTAACCTTGACCATCTCGGCGGTTGCGGTGTTGGCCATTCTCGTCTTGACCATTTTCATCCGAGGTTTTGGAGACAATCTTCAAACGGCGGAAGATGAAGATCTCGCTTTGTTGGCTGAGATACAAACCTTACAAAAATTGCCTTCAGAAGGTGAAATGCAGGCGATGTCCGATAAAGAGCCCGATATGTTATATATTCCGGCCGGGCCTGCTGCAATTGGGATCTTCGATCGTGAATACCAGTTTAAGATCGCGACCAAAAGCTTTGGGGATACGCGCGCCCATCTCGAGCAGGTAGAAGCTTTTTATATCGATCGATTTGAGTATCCCAATCGAATACAAGAAGATGGAAATCCGCAGAGGCCTTACATTGGCGTAAGTTACGAACAGGCAAAACTTGCCTGCGAACAACAAGAGAAGCGACTGTGTACGGCGATCGAATGGGAGAAGTCTTGTCGAGGGCCAGAGAATCATATCTACGGGTATGGTGACAGCTATGATGCAGATCTGTGTAACGAAGACAACTATAACAATGACTGCAAAAGTGGCTATGGCGTTTATGGTATGAGTGCCGGTCCTCGCGAATGGACGAAAACGGAGCCCTCTTCATCGAAGGAAAAACGGATTCTGAAAGGAGGGGACGTCGGCGGTTCTGGCGAGAAGATTTATCGCTGTAGCTATCAGACCCAAGAGTCGATGACCTCCAGTATTCCGGATCCTTCCCGTGCATTTCGTTGCTGCCTAGATGCCGATAAAGCCGGTACGCGGGCGGTACAAGAGGAAGTAGAAGAAGAGGACACGGCTGCGGAAGGAGAGCCGTCGAATGATGCCGAACCGCAGTAATCTATATTGGATTCTTCGTTAAAGTTTGCACGCCATGTTTAAGCGATCGAGTACGAGCTGAAACACTTGCGGCTGATGCGTCAACTCGGAATGTCCGATTCCGCGGAGCTGGTAGTTTTTCATATATCGATGGGTGTCGTCCGGACGTAAGACCGAGGCCCACCAAGGACAGATGACATCGTGGCGAGAAAAAATACTTGTCAAGGGGATATCCACGGGAAATCTTTCTTTACGAAGGTTCTTCACAAATCGAGAGTTGGGAAGCATTTGAAAGGGACTTACGGAGAGAACGCCTGCGCCCATCAGAAATACCCCAATAAGGGCGGTCGGCGTTCCGTGGTGGGGTGAGCCTAGGGTAATCAAACTCTTTACGCGTCTGTGTCCTCCGTGGCTTTGAATATAGTGTCTTGCGATTAACCCCCCCATGGAGTGACCGATGATGTGGAATTTTTGGATATTGTGATTTTTGCAGACTTTTTCCATCTTTGCGTAGAGAAATTCCGCCTGTTTGGTAATCGATTTGGTGTTGTATTGCCAAAGTAGACCGCCGAGATTAAGGCTGAGTACACCGAAACCCTCTCTTCTTAGTCTTCTCTCCATAATTTCCCAAATATTACGGGTTTGAAAGAAACCGTGGAGAAGCAAGACCGTTTCTGGAAATAAACCAAAATCTTCTTTCCGAGATATTTTGTTGCCACGAAGATAGACCTTGCGGATACTCCCGAGTTGATTGCGCAACAGATGATAGATATTCGGCAAATCCTTGCTCCTGTATATTCAAGAGTATATCATTGAGATATGATTGTACTCTGGAGGTAATCGATGCGACCATTAATTCTTTTCATTTTTTGTTTTTCTTGTGCGGAAGGGGAAGAGAAAGAGCCACCACCGCTCAATATTACCGAATCAGAAACGTGTTCTGGAAATCCACCCGTTATTGAAGCCTTGACGTGCGAAAATACGGGACTTCAATATTATCCGGATGCCGGTGTGGATCTCCCAACATTCTCGCTTCGTGCGCAAGTGAGCGACGAGGATGCAGATTTTACGACCTACACGATGAAGATTGAGTTTGATCGCAGCATTGATAACGCTTTGGACGAGAGTGCCGAAGACCTAACGGTTACGGGCTCATTGAGCTCCTCCGATTGTTCTATTTCCGCAGCCGATATCGGGGCCACCATCTTCTTTCAAGGAGGGTCACCGGCATATTCAACCACATACGAATGGTATGTCTCTGTTTTTGACTCTGCTGGAGATCGATCAGATCCGGCGATGATCGTCTGTACGACACCCGATGAAGAAGGAAATGGCTCTCCGGAGGATGGCATTGAATGAGTAAAGCCTACAAAGATGCTGGGGTTGATATAGAAGCTGGATATGAAGTTGTCAAACGCATAAAGGGTCACGTTAAGAGAACACATCGGAAAGGGGTTTTGGGTTCTATCGGTGGCTTTGGCGGTCTTTTTTCTTTACCCCAATCCTACAAAGAACCAATATTGGTGAGCGGAACAGATGGTGTAGGAACAAAATTGCTCGTCGCTTTGCAACTTGGGAAGCATCGAAGCGTAGGAATTGACTTGGTGGCGATGTGCGTCAATGATATTGCCACTCTCGGAGCAGAACCTTTATTCTTTTTAGACTATTTTGCAACGGGAAAACTCTCTCCGCAGGTTACGGAAGAGGTCGTGGCCGGAATCGCGGATGGATGTGTATTGGCCAATGCTGCTCTCATCGGAGGTGAAACCGCAGAGCTTCCGGGAATGTATGCGCCTGGGCATTATGACTTAGCGGGTTTTTGCGTGGGTGTTGTTGAGAAATCCAAGATGATTGATGGTTCCAATATTTCTGTGGGCGATATCTTGGTGGGTTTACCGTCCTCGGGACTTCATTCGAACGGTTACTCTTTGGCTCGCAAAATTTGTGCGGATCTCGATTGGTCTCACGACTATGGTTGGGGGCGATCCTTGGGAGAAACGCTTTTGGAACCGACTAAAATTTATGTAGCTGCTGCCCAGAGTTTGGTATCCTCCTTTGGCGCAAAGGGGTTGGCACACATAACAGGTGGCGGACTGATCGAAAATATCCCCAGAATGCTGCCGGAAGATTTAGGGGTATCCATCGATGAATCTACATGGCCAAAGCTACCGATATTTGAATTTTTAAAAGAACGAGGTGGTTTGACACCAGAGGACATGCGTTCCACCTTTAATGGCGGAGTTGGATTTGTGGCTGCTCTCTCTCCCGAAAGAGCAGAGGAGGCCGCATTGCATTTGGGCGGATTCTTGATTGGAGAAGTCGTCGACTCTGCTGGGATAACGTTTCGATGATCGCCGTCTTCATTAGCGGTAGCGGTAGCAATTTACAAGCGCTGATCGATTCTCCCTTTGGAGGATCGATTGCCGTTGTTGTATCGAATAAAGCAGACGCATATGGCGTTCAGCGTGCGGAGCAAGCGGGAATTCCGGTGCGTGTAATTTCCCATCGGAAGAAAAAGCGGATTGACTTTGAAACAGAAATTATAGAGAGTCTCTCCGATTTTGATGTGAAATGGATTTTACTCGCCGGTTTTATGCGTATTTTATCTCCTCACTTTTTATCTGCATTTCCGCAACGGGTGGTGAACATCCATCCATCGTTATTGCCATCTTTTCCCGGGCTACACGCACAAAAACAGGCTTGGGATGCGGGAGTACAACTGTCGGGTGCAACCATTCATTTGGTCGATGAGGGAGTGGATAGTGGTGAAATTTTGATCCAGGGTGTCGTTCCTCGACTTGCGTCGGACAAATTCTCTTCCTTTTATTCTCGCATCTTGGAGATCGAGCATACGATTTATCCGCGGGTTCTCTCATGGATCTGCACCGGTGCGCTTTCGGATACGCAACGACCAAAATCAGGAAGGTATATTTTTGGGCGTACCGACTCGACGAACTAGGATGCTTTGGCGCCGATTCTTCGGGCCTGAATTACGCCGGCGATCTTGCGGATATTTCGAATTAAGGCCTTTAGTTCGGATACATCTTTGATGATCACCTCGAGATAAAATTCCGCTTTGTTATCGTCAATGGATTTTCCCTCCATTCGATTGATCCCTATGTTCATCGTTTTGCAAGCAGCTCCGAGATCTGCGAGTAGACCGGTCTTGTTACTGCAAATGATTTCCATGGCGGAGAAGTGTTGCCCTTGCACTTCATTGTGCCATTCAACGGCAATGCGTCGTGATGGATCAGAGTGAAGAAATTGTTTACAATCCACTTTATGAATGGTTACACCTTTACCTCTTGTAATAAATCCGGCGATTTTTTCACCCGGCAAGGGGGAGCAGCATTTTGCAAAACTGGTGAGTACATTTTGCTCTCCGTGAATCAAGACGGGGGAGCTTGGCTTGGAACGCATTCGTGAAATAAAGCTTCCCAATGTTGTTCTTTGGGGTTTTTGTGTCTCCGGAGCAAGAATTTTCATGATCTTGTTGAGCGTGGTCGTACCGTTAGAAATCGCCAAATACAGTTGTTCTGGCTGCTTGTATCCAAACTGTTTGTAGGCATCGCGCAGCTTTCCATTTTTGAGCAGCTTGTTCAAAGATAGGGAATGGCTCTGCAGTTCTTTTTCTATAATTTCTTTGCCCAACTGGATACCGGTTTGTCGTTCTTCTTCGCGGATATAGTGCCTGATCTTGGAGATGGCTCGACCGGTTTTGACGATGTCGAGCCACGCTCGCTTTGGGTTTTGGGTTGGTGACGTCAAAATCGACACACGATCTCCGTTTTGGAGTTCGTATCGCAGCGGAACGATTTTGCCATCTATCTTGGCTCCGGTACACCGATTTCCGACTTCGGTATGGATTGCATAGGCAAAATCTAAAGCCGTTGCACGTTGTGGAAAGATTTTTACATCTCCTTTGGGGGTGAACACAAAGATTTCATTGGAGAAGAGGTCAACCTTGAGTGTCTCTAAAAACTCTGCGGGATCTTCAATCTCTTTAGCGGCTTCAAAAAGGGCGCGTAGACGAGAAATCTTTTGAATATCGGATTTGGAAAGCGCCAAATGACCCTCTTTGTATCGCCAATGAGCGGCAATTCCGTATTCTGCAAATTGATGCATGTCTTGGGTTCGAATTTGAATTTCGATCTGCTCTCCTTGTGGAATAATGACGGTATGAAGCGACTGATAGCCATTGGCCTTTGGTTGTGCAATATAGTCTTTGAGGCGATTGGGATGGTGGTTATAGGTTCCGTGAATGTAGCCGAGCGTTGCGTAGCATGTATTGATATTGTCTACAATCACGCGAAAAGCAATTAGATCATGCACCTGCTCAAATTCTAGGTTTTGTGCTTCCATCTTTCGATATATAGAGACGAGATGTTTGATGCGACCGTACACCGAACATTTAATTCCTTTCGACTCCAAGTGCTCTTGGAGCATCTTTTGAAATCGCGCGATGTAGTCAGAGTGTACTTTGGCCTCCGCAGCCAACTTGTCGGATAATTCGGCGAATGTGTCGGGTTCTGTGTACCGAAAGCAAAGATTTTCCAGCTCAGCCTTGACGCGCGATAGACCCAAACGATTGGCGATGGGGGCAAAGATATCCATTGTCTCTTTCGAGATGGCAACTTGGCGATCTGATTTCATATGCTGCATGGTTCGCATGTTGTGCAATCGGTCTGCGAGCTTTACCAAGACGACCCGTATGTCCTTTGACATGGCCAAAACCATTTTGCGAAAATTCTCGGCTTGTGCTTCCTCCTTACTGCGGAATTGCAATTTTCCCATCTTGGTGACACCATCGACCAAATCGGCAACATCCTCATTGAATTCTGTTTTTAGCTCCTCGTATGTGGTCATGCAATCTTCCATCGTGTCGTGGAGCAATCCTGTAGCGATGGTGTCTACATCCATTTTCATTTCAGACAGGATGGTTGCTACCGCAAGGGGATGAGTCAGATACGCTTCGCCGCTTTTGCGGATTTGTCCATTGTGGGCTTGTGCCGCAAAAAGATATGCTTTGACAATCGTTTGGATGTCCGCATTGGGAGCGTAGAGTTCAACTTTGTTGATTAGATCATTTAGACGCATAGCATACCGGTCTTGTATACAAGGGTTGAAAATTTTTCCGTTATCGAGAGAATATTATAGACCAGCTTTTCGGTGCTTCCTACGATTATTTTAGTTCTGGAACTTTGATACCCAATTATCGCGGTGTTCACGTCTCAAAAGGGTTGCAATGATTATCGCTTGAAATTGATCTTGTGCACTGGGAAGATCATCATTGATCAGAAGATAATCAAAGGAGTCGCAATGCTGTAGGTGAGAGCGCAGTTGTTGCATGCGACCTTGAATAATCTCTTCAGAGTCGGTATTTCTTGCGCGCAGTCGTTTTTCCAAAACCTCGATACTCGGCGGGAGAATAAAAATACTCACGCAATCCGGGCGCTTGGCTCGAATCTGCTCCGCGCCTTGTGGATCGATGTCGAGAATGATGCTTTTTCCTTCGGAAAGCATTTTTTCTATGGGTTTGCGGGGAGTGCCATAGAAATTATCATATACCGTTGCCCATTCGAGGAATTCGTCTCCTTCGATAGCATGCTGGAATTCGGTTTTGGAATAAAAGAAATAATCCTTTCCATGCGTCTCTCCTGTTCGCATAGAGCGTGTCGTCGCACTGATCGAAAAAGATAGATCGGGAATTGATCGTAGAGCCTCGTGTACGAGAGTGGTTTTTCCACATCCACTGGGCCCGGTAACAACAAACAGCGCTCCAATATTGGGAGAGATCCAGCGATTCAAAATTAAGCTCATCGTTTTTCCAGGGTACAAATGTTGTTTACAACACATTTGGTGCAGATATTCGGAACGTATTTTTTTTGGCACGCCCCGCTAATGCCCAAGTGAGCGATGGGAAAGTCATAGCGAACAGGGTCCTGGTCGTCAAGTTTGCGTAAAGCATTTGTAATCTCTTTTGCGCTGCGATTGTTTGCTGACTTTTTGGTAGATAAACCCAACAACGTTGAGATTTGATGGACGTGAACGTCCAGCGGAATGGTCAACTTGCGTGTTGGAAGATCCCAAAGACCAAGATCGGGAAACTCGGTTCGAATCATCCAGCGAAGAAAGAGATTCCACCGCTTGCAAGCGGATCCGGTTTCGGGAGAAGGAAGAAAGTGTCGAAATCCTCGAGGGAGGGCATCTTTGTGTTCAATAATGTGTGCGTGCTTTTGAGCCGACTTCCGTAAGGAATCGACAAAGCAGGTGAGAGCGGGATCGAAGTCGCGATCGTTTCTATGGTATCCCTTTTTGAATAGGTGTTCCAGAGAAGGGTGCTCTTTTAATACGCCTTGCAGAGAGATGGCGAGCAGCGCAAAATCAGGCGCCTTGTTCAAGCGATAATAAATCGAGGATATTCTCTTTGCGCTCTGCCGATTAAATGTTTGAATCCATCGGTAAGGGCCACCCTGCTGGTCCGCTTCGCTCAATAAGGCTTCAATGACGGGGAAGAAGAGAGACACTCGTCCATAGGCCAAAGCAGAGGCAAATACAGCTGCAATTTCGCGGTCGTTTTGATGATGATAGCGGTGAACGAAGGATAAGGGGTCGCGAAGCAAATCACGGTGAAAATCGCGATTTTTGTTGAGATCGTCCAATGTTTTTTTGAGCAGATTCATTCTATACTGGCGGCTTCTTCGCGGACTTGCTCTAGAATACTTTTCATATCGATAATTTGGTACGAAACTTTATGATTGGGGGTTTTGGACGAGATGATGTTGGTATCCTTGGCCAAATCTTGAATGATAAATTCCGCTTTGCGACAGATTGGGTTTTCCGCATCCAATAGCGAGACGAGATTATCGCATTGCGAACGCATTTTATTCAATTCTTCTGATATGTCGGATTTGTCTACCAGTATCGCGGCTTCTTGGGCGAGTCTTCGGGGGCTGATTTGGGATCCCAGTAATCGTTTTAAGCGTGTTTCCAGCCTTTGATGCAGGTGCGAAGCGATCTCTTCTTGAAGCAATTCGATTTCAGAGATCAAACGCTGCAGTTCTTTCAGCAGAGCCGTAAGATGCCGCTTGCTCTCCTCTCCATTCTTTGTGCGGTTGCTCTGTAGATGGTCTATAGCGGCCAATAAAGCGGTTTTAACCAAATCCCATTCCCCGTGAGCATCGGGTGACTCCTCTTCAATCAGAAGTACACCAGGACGATTGATGATGTCGGTGAGAGAGATTTGTTCGTTTTCTTTTTGCACGCGTTTGGCTATGGTTTGGATGGAGCGTAGATAGCGCTCTGCCAAGAGAGGATCCGGTGTGATTTTGTGGGTGCTGTCCAGCGTACTTCGCGTGACAAAAACCTCGATTTTTCCGCGGACGGTTTGCTCGGTTATTTCTTTACGAATCGAAGGTTCCAGTGCGAGATACCCCTTCGGGACCCGCACCTGGATGTCTCGAAACCTGCTGTTTGAAGAGCGGATTTCGATCACGATGGAGATTGAACCGTTTGAGGCTTCCCCTCTGCCATATCCTTTCATAGAATTCATCTACGCTACATAACCCAGTAGAAAAGTTCTACAAGTTCACATCAACATCGTTTTAGCGTGATGAATCGAGGTTGCGTACCTCTACATAGGTATAATGGTATTATTTGCCCAATCGATTTGTGCGTATGGTGTGTAACTGTCTTCTACGGTGATGGATTTTGTTGCACTCCAAACCATACTACCATTTAGATAAATATTAATCGTGACGTTGTTCGGGCTGGAATAAACGGAGCCGGGATAGTCATGAACAACGACGGTGTATAGACCGGTGCTTTCTGGGTTGCTGATATTGATATTTTCTGGCCCGATATTGGAGATATCGTCCAAGTCAAGGCTGGGGTCATCACCGGCATATCCGACTTGTCCCCAGTCTAAGGGAGACCAAACGCAATTTGCATAGTAGCAATCTTGGTCTGTGGTCGTTGAGGAGCTCCAGTTTGCGCCGGGTGCAATAAGATGGAGATCCATGTCGTCACCAGAATGTTCCCAATACATTTCGATCCAAAGATTTTCTGCGGGAACCGCTTCTAAAAGAGCATCACAAGTATCCGATAGGCCTTCTTGGTTGGTGACGGTGAGACGACCGAGGTATTCTCCGGCCACATCTGGCATGAAGTCACTCATAACCGCATCGTTCGCATAAAAGGAATCAAAGGCCGTCATAGCAGATGCTTCAGGAGAAGAGATCAGTTCCCATTGATAGCTCAAAGGACTACCATATAGATCGTAGGAGCCACTTCCGTCCCATGTTGCTACTTCGAAAGGAGGATTCACCGGATTGGGACTCACGTCACAAACGGCGACGGGTGGTGTTCCATCTTCGATGGGGGCTTCGGGCTCTGGTGTGGGTTCGTCTTCGGGCTCGGGTGTTTCTTCGGTAACTTCGGTTTCCGTTTCCTCTTCTTCTTCTTCTGCACCGTTATATTTCTCTACACTATCAATGTTGTATTCGGAGCAAGCGCTCAGTATACCAATAGAAAGAAGGATTCTCATAAACACTCCAATTTTAAAAAAGTACGGATAGAAGATTGAACGCTACAATCTTTATTAGTTCCCCTGAAATATACTATTGCTGAATTTTTCAGTAAAAGCAAACGGTCAAACATTTTAACATTCTGCTGACATTTATACTTTATTAAAAAAAGCCCATATCTGCGCACTTTGGTCGCGGTTGGATAAATTTTTTGCCAACAGTGTCTCTCGATTTTTTAGACCGCGTTCCTCTTGAAATGCTTCTACAATCGCGTGTCTCAATTGCTTCGGTCGATCGGGAGAAATGAGCCAACCCTCTCGCGCGGATATTAGCTCCGGTATGCCCGATACCGCGGTCGTGATAACGGCTCGATTCATGGCGAGTGCTTCGAGCAGCACGACGGGTATTCCGTCCATATCTCCGTTGGGCGCGACCCGAGAGGGCATGACTAAAAATCGACTCTTATCGATGAGAGAACGAACACGTTCGGGGGAGCATAATCCATGAAAACGAATATTTTCGGCTGTGCCCGTTACATCGCTGACGACGTGGAGAATATATTCTTGGGATATGGTTTTCCAAACCTCAATGAGTTGAGAAAGGCCTTTTTTTTCTCGATTTCGACCAACAAAGATCGCTTGGTTTTTTGAGATGGGACGTTTGGAAGTCCAAAAATCTACATCGATACCGGAGTAGACAACCTTTGCATCGCATCCGAAGTGTTGAAGTCTTTGGCGATTGTATTGAGAGATGGTGATAACATGTTTGGCTCCGGAGATTAGATCTGGCAATGATGCCCTGGGACAGAAAAGATCTACGGCATGAACATGTAGGGAGTAGGGTATGCGTTTATCTATCCACAGGGCGTGCGCGACTTCAGCAGCCTCTCCCGCAAAGTGTACATGAATGTGATCGAAGGATTCGATTCGCTTGAGAAGCCACGGAATTTTACATACGTCTTTGGGTCGTTGATGCTGTGTCAACCAATGCATACCGGTCGTCTTTGCTCCCAACATTCGTCGCCATCTCGACTTTGGAATATAATGAACCGGTACATTTGGGAGTCTGGTTTGATGATGTCCGTCTTCTCGTTTGGAGAGTGCAAATACCTCAATGTTTGCACCTTGATACTTCTGAAGAGATCGGATTTCTTCATAAATAAAACTCTCGGTTAAGGTCGGATAGTATCGTAGCAAGTAAAGGATCTTCACGGAAAGAAAGCCTCGAGTTCTTCTGCACGGTCAAGCCAGGTTCGAATATAGGGTGAGCGAGCGGGTTGTGCGCATGCTTTTCGAATGGCACCGATCAAAGATGAGGGGTTGTGGGGCTCATACCAACAAAAATCGGTTTGGGCGTGTTGTGCAATTTCGCGAATTGTCGGTAGATTGGGAGCGATAATCGGGCGACTGGAGCTGAGGTAGTCCCACAGCTTTAGCGGGGAGGTAAAGTGTCGACCGAAGAGATCGTCTCGAAGAAGAAGAAGAAGCGCTTTGGCTGATGCCATTTTGGAGGCGACCTGCTCGTGCGGAATGGCGGGGGAAACGGTAAGCTTGGGATGAGGCTCGATATCGATATGACGCGGGCCGATAAGTTCAAGTGGATATGGAATTTGTGGAAGAATCGGTCTCAATTGCTCAAAACCTTTGTAGGGATGTAAAGATCCGATACAGCGAATCACGGAAAGAGCACGGGCATTCGTGTGGGACAAAGAGGTGGCATTGTGTATCACCCCTTTTTTTATCGCTGAATTTGGGTATTGTCGCTCCCACTGTTGGAGTGTTCCGTCACAATTCGCAATGAGTACGTCCGATAGGGACGCGCATTTTTGCTCGATGCGTTCCCATCCCTTCTTTGGACGCAACAGGGAGTCGACGGCGTGTATTTCAAACAAGATGCGATGTTTCTTGGGCAGATACGAGACGATACCAGCGAGTTTTTTTTTGTCACGTGCGATGACGACACCCCTGTTTTGTTTCCACCACAATAAGAGTTCTTTGCGAAACCATAAACCACACGCGGTTGGATGACGATACGGCGAGACTTTGAGTTGGACGTTGTCCGGTACATTTGGAACAGAAGGATCGGAGTCGCCTCTGCGCGCCAAGACGGTGACACGATGCTGTCTTTGCGCAAGAGCACCAGCGGTTTGTAGTACTTGTAGACTTTGGGCGCGAACCGAAGGGATCTCAGGGCGATACAGCATTAAAACATTCATCGTAGCTTCCGTAGTGCGCTCACGGCTCTTTCTTTCCCATGATTTTTCTGTATCCATTTCCAAGCCGCGACGCCTCGGGTGGGATCGCAGAGGGCACTCTCGATCTCGTCCAAATTTGGTTTAGAAGGGTCTATGACCAGGCCGGGACCAATCGCTTCCGGTATGCCACCGGTTTGGCTGCCGATTCCGATGACCCCTTCTGCTGCCGCCTCCAGCAAAGACAGACCCAACCCTTCTCCAAAAAACCCCTTTGAATCGGTTTGGGAGAGAAGTAAAACCGCCGCACTTTGGGAAATGGTTTTCCGTGTGTCCCTCAGGGAGAGCGTACCCAAATATCGTACCCAACCGGTATCAGAGCCATTGTGTCCAATAATCCACAACGGACGCTTGAGTTGCTGTGCAAGAGAGAGGCTTGCATCAATGCCTTTGAAGGGAGTCTTTCGGGCGATGAGCAGCAACGGTTTATCCGCTCGAAATACGGTGGGAGAGGGTGCGATGGGTATCGGCATGGGGATGACAACATACGATTGTTGTCCAATGTAACGATGCAGAATCCCCTTGAGGTATTGAGAAACGGGGAGCCAATACTCCACTTTTGGTACCATTGACTTGAGCGATGGTAGGTGGATTCCGGGACGCGTGATGTCGGAGCCATGGGCGGCTACCCACATTCGATTCCCGTTTGTCGAAGGCGTAATTTTGGTTGCGAGTTCCCAATTGGCAAAGAGCAGAATCTCTGTTTTGTGTCGCAACAGGGCAAGTTTAACCCAAAGCGATTTATATTTTGCCCAGGAGCGTCCATACATTCTGTAGATAGGGAAGGGGGCTTGCGCATCAAAGGTGTGACAGTTTTTGGTCTTTCGTGCAAAAACACAGACGGATTCTCCTTGCTCGTGTAGTGCGGAGGCCAATTCATAGACCCAAGTCGCAATGCCTCCAATAAAGTTTGGGGGAAAATCTTCGGTCACCAGTGTCCACCGCATTTATGCTGACACCTTCTGTACGGCAGCCCATACTTGATCTACATCGATTAAGCACATACAAGCATGATCTCCAATGGGGCATGCAACTGAACCGAATCGGCTACATGGACGACAATATCTCTCCACCTCCAGTGCAATACCGCGATGGCACCAAAATCCATCTTCAGAGGTTGTTGGCCCAAAAAGCATCACCAGCGGGATATCCATCGCTCCACATAGATGCATTAGACCGGTATCTCCACCAAGAGCAAGGCGTGCGTCTTGCAGGATATCTAAGGTTTGCACAAAGCCATTTTCTGCAACGATGTGACATGACTTTTGGCTGATGCGTGCGATGTCCATCAAAAGAGTACGCTCTGAAGCGCTACCGAGTAAGACGGTAGATCCATTCCATCTTTGAATGATCTGCGCGTAGCGCTCTGGATCCCAAGCCTTCGTAAAGTGTTGTGTTGTCGGACAGACAACCAAATTATTTCTCCTTTGGGGAGGGGACAACCAAGGTTTGGGAGAGATGGGGCCGTTCGCTGCTTGGGCATAGCGTTCGATGACCTTAGGGGGAGGTTTTCCGACTTTGAATGCTACGCGCATTCTTCGTTTGATGTCATATCGTTGCACGCGTGTACACGGGACGCGCAAAGCGAAAGTATATCGCCAAGAGCGCAAGTTGTTGTGTAGATCGACGATGCGCTCTATATTTGAGGGCAGAGGGTCATTGGGAGGACAGCAGACGGATTCGACCCCGGGTAACGATGCCGCCAGTTCTCGGTACCTCTCTTTGGTCACGAAAGTAACGGGCGCGAGATGTTGTGTGATCGCGGCGCAAAGGACTATGTCTCCAAGAGAGGAGAAGCGAATCACGAGGGTGGGCACGACGACAGAAACTCCGTAATTTTTTGGGGTTGGATATCGAGACAAGGGGTTTGAATAGAGCAAGATTTTGCGTAACAGGGCCAACAATCTGGAAGAGGATCTCTTTGTAGCGAAGTACTGTTTCGTGGCCCCGTTCTTTTGGGATCTGTCGATCCGTACAAGACGAGATTGTATTGCGAAGGAATCTGAACCGCATTTCTGGCTGCGATGGCAAGATGGGTCAAACCACCGTCTATCCCGATTAAAAGTGCTGATTTCTGAGCGATTAAACCGATTTGATGCAGATCGAGTCGAGAGGATAGAGTACGAAATCCCTTTTCTTTTAAAAAGTCCAGGAACGGTTGGTTATTTCGGCCACCTGCAAATACAATTCGATGTATGTATTGTCGGAGGGAATGAAAGCTCTTCCAGCGAACGGTTTTTTCACTTGCGGTTCCAACGACGCACAGTATGACATCATTGGGCAGTGTCGGTATTTCTACTTTTTGAGGTGTAAATGTCGGTATCTTTTCGTGGATCGGTACCAAGGTTTGCGTGACCTCCAAATATCGATCAATACGGTGTTGGGTTTTGGGATAAATACGGTGCGTTAGTAGAAATCCGCGTCGATTGGTATCGATACCGATTCGAATTGGATGATGGCGATGTCTCCAAGCGGCTCCAAAGGATGGCTTGAGAAGAATTGCACCCTCTTGTGGAGGATGTTTCTCTTTCGCCATTAGATAGCGGTGGTTTGGATAGAGGTATCGACTCCACGGCGGGCCTTCGATCCAGAGATCCATTTGTCGTTCCAATGACCGAATGGCTGGAATGGACATGACCCCGTCTCCAAGATGGTCCGGCACGCGTACAAGCCAGGTCACTTTCGTCGATTTTTTTTGCGCGACTTCTTCTGTTCTTTTCGCTTTTTACGTTGCTCTGCCAATCGCAGGGCTTTGTCTTTTTGCGACTTTTTGGGCTTTCGATTGGGCTGCATACCAAAGTTTGGAAAGCCTCCCATGCCGGGCATACCACCACCCATGTTCGGAAATCCTCCGCCCATACCGGGCATGCCTCCCCCCATACCGGGCATGCCGCCACCTTTCATCATATTGGCGAGCATCCCGGATTGACCCATTTGCACCATCATGGCGCGCGCTTGTAAAAACCGCTCGTAGAAAGCTTGAACATCCGCAAAGGTTCTACCACACCCTTTCGCGATTCGTCTCAGGCGAGAGTCATCGAGAACGTCTGGATCGCGTCTCTCTTGCTTTGTCATCGATTGGATGATCGCTTGGAGTTTGTCGATTTCTCGATCGTCAAGAGCCTCCGCAGGAAGATTGGCCATCATGTTACCCATACCCGGAATGCGTTCGAATAAAGATTTTAAAGAACCCATTCTGCGAATCATTCGCATTTGTTTCATGAAGTCTTCAAAGGAAAATTCTCCTTTAAGCATCTTCATTGCATCTTTTTCGGCATCCTCTTTGGTTGTGACTTTTTCAAAGTCATTCATGAGTCCTACGACGTCCCCAAATCCGAGGATGCGATCTGCGAGCCCCTCCGGTCGAAAATCTTCAAGCTGCTTGAGATCTTCTCCCATTCCGAGGAATTTGATGGGCTTTCCAGTGATTTCTTTGATGGACAAGGCCGCTCCGCCTCGTGCGTCTCCATCGAGTTTGGTGAGAATAAATCCCGTGAAGTCGAGTAATTGATCAAAGGATTTTGCTGTTTGAACAGCGGATTGTCCAATCATAGAATCGCAGACGAAAAAGATGTTGTGCGGATTGGTTTTGGCCTTGATCTCAAGGAGTTCATTCATCAACTTGTTGTCGATGGCCAGTCGGCCTGCGGTGTCGAAAATAACCACATCTCGACCAACACTCTTGGCTTGTTGGATCGCCATAGAGCATAGCATGACCGGATTCATTCCTTTGATGGTGAATACGGGAATACTCAATCGTCGTCCGAGAACCTCCAGTTGTTGGATAGCAGCGGGAAGATATATATCAGCCGCAACGAGCATCGGTTTGTGTCCGGCTTCGATCAAACGCTTGGCGATTTTACCTGAGGTGGTCGTTTTTCCCGAACCTTGTAGGCCTACCATCATGATGATGGAGGGGTCTCCGGATAGATTGATGCTCGTATCGACGGGCCCCATTAGGGCAACGAGCTCATCGTGGCAGATTTTGATAAAGTGATCTGCGGGAGATGCCTTCATCGCGCCCGCTTTGGTTTTGGCTTTGATTTGGATGACTTCTCCAACCGATCTTTCTTGTACGGTCTTGAGAAAGGTCTTTACAACACCGAGATCTACGTCCGCTTCGATTAAACTCTGACGAACATCCCGAATAGCCGATTTGATATTGTCTTCGTTTAGGGTTGTTTTACCCTGAAGGCGTAGCTTTGCTCTATTAAAGCCTTTGGATATGGTTTCCAACATAGGAACTCCCGTCTTGTATCATAATGGTTGAGTAAGAGATGCTTTATATCACGTTAAGAAGATTTTGAACGCATCCAAGTTAAAGAAGGATCCATCTCGAGTGCTTTTTTCCATACTGCATCTGCCTCGTCCAGTAATCTTTGTTCCTTGAGTGCGTTGGACAAGGCACCGTAATGCAAAGCCGTACTGGATGACAATTCAATCGCCTTCTCATAGGCAGCCTGTGCATTTTCATAGTCACCGAGGAGTTGGAAGGCATCTCCTTTTCCGTGCCATGCCCAATGATCTTGGCTGTTTTTTTGGGTGGCGAGATGAAACATTGCGAGCGCTTCCATCCAATTACCCTGTTCAAAGTGCCGCCGGCCTTCTTCCAAGGGAGAGGTAGCGATAGATACGGAGAAAGAGGGACCTTTTCGATCATTCGAGGTTAATTCTCGTAGAACCTGCTCTTGTGGCGGTGGCAGACGACGAAGTATATACTTGAGAAAGGAAGCGACGAAGGAGGGCATAGAGCGTATGGATCGAAAATCGTATATCGTCTCAATTTTCAACGGTACGGATCAATAGTATTAATCGATGGTAGAGGATATTGATGTATCATATGATTGGGAAAGAGAATGATTTTCTGTTTGTATCATCTTTTTTTCTCGGGTTGCACCCTCCAGGAAAAAAAAGAGTCGACAGGTACATGTGAAAACTCCACAGAATGTGTGGTGGGAAGCATGTGCGCCGGTGGGTTTTGCATCGAAGCGGAGTGTTTTTATTCGGAGGATTGTCCGTATTCGTCCTACTGTACAGAGGATTATCAGTGTGTAGAAGGATGCCAAAACTCCGCAGATTGTATTCCTGGATACGCATGCGAGCAAAACCTCTGTGTGGAACAAGGGTGCAGAGATTCGCAGTTGGATTGCCGAATTGGGGAGATTTGCACAGAATCAGAATGTATTCTCCTCGAGCCCAGTCCTTGCGAGAATTGTAGCTACTCAGATTGGTTGGAAGGACTCGGCGAGGAAAGAGAATGTATAATCTACTCCTACGACCTCAGCGTATCGTGCGATTGGTCTCTGGATAGCGGTTGTCCGAGTGGAATGAGCTGCTATCCCGCGGATGGCTTGGGTCAAGTCGAAGAAGGTGTTTGTATTTACTCTTATGCAATGTACAGATGTTCAAGTACACAAGATTGCCCGCGCGGATTTCATTGCCTAGAAGATGTTTACCAGAACGAAAGCGGTATCAACGTGTGCTGGGCAAATTGCAAGCAGTACATTGAAGAAGGTTGGATGTAGATACCGCTCTCTTAGAGCTTTGGTTTCTTTCGCGTTCTTTCACTTCGCTGTTTGGAAGAGAGTGTGTTTCGATCGGAAACTTGGTTTTCTGAAAGATACATGGGGGCGATCTGAGAGCGGTATATAATAGGCGGTGTAAAGGCGATGAAGATAAAACACATCGCTGGTGTCAACTGAATACCGAATAGACTGTCCGTTGTGGCGTTGACGGCAAAGATGCACAACGTAACGCAAAAGAAGCTGAGATACTCCGTGGAGATATATCTCTTGACGTTTAAAACGCGCTGGCCGGCATGGACAAAAAACAAAATAAACAGTAAAAATCCGATGGGACCCGCGCCTAAAAATACCGTTAGATAGGCATTGTGTGCGCAGTTTAGAGATTGACCTGTAACCTCATTTTTAAAGACGCCCGCCGGAGAAATCAGAGAGTAGCCGTTTCCGAATAGATAGCTTGAGAAGGTATTGGTTCTGAATATGAATCGCCATACATCTGTGCGACCGGTGAGGTTGGTGAGGTCAGAACCGTCTCCGGAACGGCTGATCTGTGCAAGAAATATGCGCTGATCCAGTACTTCCGTCATAATCAAAGCTGTACAGACGATCACCAATAGCGTACCGAACAGGGAGGCCATGATGAAAGAAAGACGCAGTCTCTTAACGTTTTTGATCAGTATATACAGTCCAAAGGCGAGAATCGTGGCGCCAATTGCAGAACGAGCGTTGGCAATCAGCATGTACACAATGGAAACGCCCATCATAAATTTTCGTTGACGATGCTCTTTGGGTGTCAGACGTGCTCCGTGGAGAAAGTTCGGCAAGAAAAAGGCGAGAACCAAAAGCATGTACAGGAGTTGAGCAAAAGAGTTTGGGTGAAGTAAGAAACCGGAGATCGCTCTTCTCGGAGTTAAGAGTACATGGTCGAGTCCGTATACAAGCAGGCCCCGCAGCGGCAGTAAGCAGAGCAATGTACCGACCTGTATAGCGGCCAATGCAAAGTGTGCCCGCGCATGCTTTCCAAAATAGACCTCCGCTTGGATAAGAATGGAGCAAAGTGCGATGTAATTAATCCACAATACGGTTATGCGAATGGTCGATTGGGGTACGTTTTGCGACATAGGAAGCAGAATAGATGCAAATAAGAGGTACCAAATAAAATAGTAGTGTCGGCCGAGTAAGTTGGTCACCAAATTCGTTGGCAGGCGTCTTTTTCGATAAAGCCGGAAGACGAGAATGGGAGGAATGATGAGGGCAGCCAATTTAACGTAGATATGCCAAATCATGAGATAACGAACAAATCCCCCACTACTGGCGGCTTCGGTTGAACCAAAGGAGAAGAAACTCCCTATAAAATAAAGCGCGATTTGGATTTTTAGAAGTATAGCCGGGTTGGAGAGTCGATTTCGGATAAATAGCATGCTCATTGACTCAAAGGTACGGGTAAGCTCGATCGGTTCTAGCTACTTTGATAACAGTATAATACTACATTTTTAAATATATATTTATGGAACCTCAATTATCACGCGTGATATAGAGGTAAGACACCGTGTTCTACATCGGAGACACGTTCGTTTTATGAATGGATTTTGGGAATAAGATGCTCTTAGGGACACATTTTCGTCGCGCGAACACCATTCGACTACAAAGACGATATTTGGTCTACAGCAGCGGATCGCGATTCTACTCCTTTGTGGATCCAAAGAGGGGTTGGAAAGGGCAGATGTCTCGTCTTCTTTTCCAGTTGCAGATTCCGACGAGACGAGGCCGAGAAGAAAAGACAATTTTGGAGAGAGAGTTTCACGATGTGGTATCAGAATTTTTATTGTACGATACACACGATTATAAGACGACCAGTTGGATTGGCGTTGTCGCTCTTGAAACGCGTCCACCTGTCTTTGTAAAAATATACAAGCGAAGGGAAGACGCCGCTCAAAATTTTCTCCGTTCTCAAAAAGCCGGCGATATTTTCACTCCCTATTTTGCGTTGGCAGAGTCGTTTTATTTTGATGGTCTTATCTGTGCGTACTCTCTTTTAAACAAACGAAGAAACGTGGATATCGCAGATGTAGAAGAGCGCGTTTTGAAGCGATATGCCGCCGAGTTCTCAAAGCGCGAGTGGGCAGTTCGTACGAGCGATTGGCTCTCTGAGGACGATATGAAGCTTCTGCAGAGGTGGGATGTTCGGTTCCCCTTGGAGATGTTCAAACGTGCAGGTAGAGAGCAAATGTGGTCTCATGGGGACTTGTCGCACTGGAACTGCTTTTTGGATTCCGCAGGACGATTATGTTTGATTGACTACGAGGAAGTTGGATTGTATCCACCGTTATACGATTGGTTTCATCTGACGCTAAAGCCTTCTC
>JAYYRF010000683.1:0-4034 GCA_036127535.1 Myxococcota bacterium
CACAGCGATCTCGAAAATCGTTAATGTTGTTGATGACATCGACGATGGTGCCGTCACCGCCGCCCGCGAATACGGCCTGTACGTTTTGATCAACGCAGTGCTCGATCACGTCTCGTGCGTGCAACTGGCTCTTGGTTAAGAAGAGGCGGTCCTTTGGAACGATCCTTTTTAGTTCGTTTGTCAAGCGATTGGTAACACGACCCGCGTTC
This sequence comes from Myxococcota bacterium, assembly GCA_036127535.1. Taxonomy (GTDB): domain Bacteria; phylum Myxococcota_A; class UBA796; order UBA796; family UBA796. Next base: position 210 of record JAYYRF010000683.1, read on the forward strand.
GAATTGATTACGACAGCGTAATTAGAGGTCGGTTTTTCTAAACATGCTTGCATATATTTCTCCAAAAAAGAAAATTTCACGAACCTTATGCAAGTTCCATACCAAAAAAAATAATTTTAAAATGCGTATACCACGTGGAATAGGGTGCCGATTGTGAAGAGGTGCGAAAAAAAATTCACACCTGCCCGATTATATTTTCGCACTTTTTCCATTTCTCTTCTCTCCGATTCGTTATATTGTGGAAAATGATTTTATCTCGGAGTAGATCGTGCAGGCCGATGACGCGAAGTTTCGCATACCCTATCCCAAACCAGGAATACAGTTTTGGTTTTGGATCTCTGAAAAAGAGCCCAAGGAGGGGCCGCCCCTGTTGTTCTCTTCGATGCCCAAAGACCCTGAACTAAAGCAATTACGGTCATTGATCGCAATGCATCCCTATGGCCGGTCGGATCGAGCCTTTACCGGCGCCGGGGTGGTTGATCGAGGTGGTCGCTTCAATCTTAGTATTGTGGGTGCGAAGGATGGAATGTTGGAAATGATAGCCTCTTGGGTACAGAAAAACCATTCCTTCTCCCCGGAGTTGAGCCGACTGCGCAACCTTCGAATTTTATCGCTCGATAACGATGGTGTGGTCGAGAATATTTATGAAAATGAAACCCTTTGGGCGGGGTTGGAAAACACGGAACTCGGAAGTGCGTATGTTGCATCGAAGTCGCTAAAGCGTTTGAGGCCCGGTAAAAAAGCGTGGTTTGAATTCGGGATCGCGTCTGAACCCTACATGTTTATCACAACCCAATACGACGATCCAAAGGGAACCATTTTGGGGAAACAGTCTGCCACGTTGCGAAAGCAGCACAAAGCCAAGAGCATTCGCGGAATCATCGAGAACCAGACGGTTTCAGGTCGATATTCTCTCACGTCTGAGCAAAATTGGATGGACTGGGAGCAGGCTCTCTTGTCCTTCATTCATCGAAACACTGACTTGCACAGCCTTTTATCCTCAACGTTGATTCAGATGGCTGCTGGAGACGTCGGCGGTGTTCGCCCGATCCATCCTCTTCTTCGCGAAGAGGAACCCCATCGCTTGGAACGGACGGCTGCTTTGCTCGAATCAATGAAAGCCGACGAAACCTTGTATTACTGGTTTGGCGTTGGACGATTGGTTGTGGAGGACACCAAAGCGGAGTTACGCGAGAGCACAAAAGAGCTCAGAGAGATCGTGGATGGTGATTACGGAAAGATGTCTTTGTCTCAGAACGGATATGTCTCGTTTCAAACGACCTGTGATTATAACGACTTCTTGTTTTCCCTTTCCCGTTGGGTCAAAAAGCATTATCGAGAGCATCCGGCCGTTTTGAACGTTCGAAATGCTCGTTTTGGTCAATTCAGCGCGTCGGGTAAACTCATCTTAAAACACAAGGATGCTACGCTTTGGCGATAACATCGCATGCGTGTTGCAAAACGCCCCGAATCGGTTTGACATAGATTTTTTCTCCTTCGTGTATCACCTATGAGAAGGGTTTGCGCATTGTCACCCAACTGTGGGGCAAACACTTCTCGGCATCAATTGGGATGACAGTCGTTCGATCGGAATACAGGATGTTTTTGGAATCGAGTACCGCTTAGAGGCCCAGGCGCTGGACAGCAGGCAAATACAGCTCAACGGATACCCCCTAGAAGTCACGGACAGCGGCAATCTCCCGCCGCTACAGGGCTACGCGGTCACAAAGTGGGTAATTCTCCGCGCAGTATTTCCTTTTTGCATCGCGATGTTCCTTGCGGCTCCTAGGCTTTGCTGGACGTGGTATTACGCGTTCTGGTACCGTGTGTGAAGGATTGTATGTATATTCCCGTCTGTTGGGAAAGATTTGAATTCGGTCTCTCATATTGCCTCCGATTGGGGGATGTACCCTACCTACGGAAAATGATCGAAGGATACCGTCTTACAGCCCAATTCGATTTCATTTTTTTGACATGCCGATTGATATTTTGAAAAGCCCGTTTGTCCGATATACAGATGATGGTGGAGGAAGAATGGTTTATCTTTTTGATGTGATGAGTACACTCGTTTACGATCCGTTTTTAAAGGACGTACCCAAGGCCTTTGGTATATCGTTATCCGATTTTTTTCGAGGCAAAGATCGATACGCTTGGGTCGATTTCGAAAACAATTTGATTGACGAAGCTGGATTTGCAAAGCGATTCTCGTCCGATGGACAAGCTGCCTATCGAATGCGAGACGTCATCTTTGAGAATTATCGCTGGAACGAGGGTATGAAAGAACTCTTGATCTCTTTACGCGCTGAAGGGCATACCCTTTGCACACTCTCCAATTATCCGGTTTGGTACGAATTTCTCGATGATAAGGTGGGGCTCTCTCAACATATGGATCACAGTTTTGTCTCGTACAGGATGGGGGTGCGCAAGCCTGATCCGCTCGCCTACACCATTCCGCTCAACACATTAAATATAGACGCAAAGGATGCGATATTTATTGATGATCGATTCGAGAACTGTGCGGCTGCTCGGTTGTTGGGAATGCGTGCGATTCAGTTTCAAAATATCGATCAACTTTTAGAGGAGTTGGAGCATTGAAGGCTGTATCGTATGGAAACTCTGGTTTGATGGTCTCACCCATCTGTTTGGGAACCATGATGTTTGGCGGGCAAACACCCGATGCGGAAGCACGGAGAATTGCCGACTTTTTACTCGAGAGAGGGGTGTTTTTTTGGGATACGGCCGATATGTATTCTCTCGGACGATCGGAATCGGTTTGCGGTTCTTTACTGAAGGGACGTCGCAATCGGGTCGTTCTCGCTACGAAAGTATATGCTGCGATGTCCGAAGAACCCAACGATCGAGGATTATCGGCCAGACATATTGTGCAGGCCTGTGAGGATTCTCTGCGACGGCTCCAAACCGATTGGATCGACATTTATTATATGCATCTTCCGGATAAAGCTCCTGTAGAAGAGACACTCAGAACCATGGAAGACCTGTGTCGTTCGGGCAAGGTTCGTTACAGTGCGTGTTCGAATTACCGCGCTTGGGAGACGCTCGAACTTTGGCACTTGGCGAAAAACAATGGCTGGCAAGCCATCTCTGGAATTCAGCCTCTCTACAACATCGTCAATCGAGATATTGAGGTCGAGATGCTTCCAATGGCTCGAGCAAAGGGATTGGGGGTGGTTACCTATTCTCCACTGGCGCGCGGGGTACTCACGGGAAAATACGGGGGAGGAGACATTCCTGCCGGCTCCCGCCTCGACCGAAAAGATCGCCGATTTTTACAAGCGGAATGGCGAGAAGAATCCGTGCGGACCGCAGAGCAATTGCGCCCATTGGCAAAGCGCCTTCATTGCACACTTTCGCAGTTGGCAACGGCTTGGGTACTCAATAATGTTCATGTCGACTCGGTGATCATTGGGCCACGAACCTTTGCGCAAGCGGAGGATGCGGTGGGCGCGATAGACGTGATGTGGGACAGCGATGCCGAGGACGCCGTCGATGCTTTGATCCCGCCAGGTTGTCATTCCGGCAAAGCGTTTTTCGACGTTCACTATGCGCCGGTAACGGGGAGAAAGAGTCGCGTTTAATTGGGGAATGCGCACAGTCGAATCAGCGTGGTCGAACCTTGGAGAGTGGTCTGACTCAATCCGGACTGTACATACATCCACTCGTTGATCAAACTGAGGGCGGCCGTTTGGCAGGTCGTTCCGTTGGCGCAGTCTGTATCGGTTTCGCACAGTGCAGAGCAGTAGTACTGACTGCTACCCGGCATGATGGTGAAACACTTATTGGTTGCACAATCCGTATTGGAGGAGC
>JAYYRF010000684.1:0-7743 GCA_036127535.1 Myxococcota bacterium
CGTTATTTTTTAATGGATTCATTAATGCGGTTCACTATAAAAAAGAGAATAATATATATATTCTGACCTATACGAACCGAGCGGCTTCGCATCCGGATGGGAAGCCGTCCGGACGGGTTCGCATCAAAGACAACATCAAGTTTCGCGAAATCTTGGTCGGGTTTTTTAGCGTCATTCAAAAAGGGCTGCGCTATCAACCCGACGGCGATGCCACCGAAAAGGCGAAGTCGCAGTTTGATTCTCTGATCAAGCAGTCGCGGTCGCCCGACGCCCTCATCGATTACTACCAACAACTCTATCGCATTATGTCTGAATTGGACGTCGATGCCTTTGCCGGCATCGATCCGGTTTTGACCATTCGCGATGAGATGTTGTATATCGAGGCCTTTGACAAACAGGGCGAACGTCACATACAGATGTCGTTGGATGGGGCGCTGTGGGACGTGATTGATCCGCTTCAGAACGGAACGGCGCACATCAATATTACCGAAGACTTTGTGGCTCAACTCGGTCGTATCTCACCCAATGTCGATTTGTTCCTGCATATCGGTACGGATGTTGGTGATGAAGAGTGTGAACGCATGTGGAAGGGGACGCTTCGCAAAGTCTTCTCGATTGAATTGGAGTGGTTGCGTTCCGTATTGTTGCTCCAGGCCGCGGCCGCCTTGAACATCCACCAAGTACCCATGCTTCGTATGGACTTTTTCAATATTCTTTATTATCTCCGAATGCACAAAGCAAAAACCCATCCGAGCTTCTCTTGGTTCGATCCCAACGGGCGAGATAAGTCCAACGTCGCGTTTCACCTGCAGCCCGGAAAAGCTCCAAAATTGGTTTTGTATCCGTGGGAAGAGGAAATCATCTTTCACGATGACGTATACCGAGGAGAGAAAGGAATTGTCGTCAATATGTTCAATTCTCGCCGCGACTTGCGGGTTTTGGATCGTTTTATGCCCTATGTGACCAACGCCCAGTTTACCCTTTTTGATAGTGCTCTTCACACCTGTATCGAGTTGTCGGGAGACGGTTTTGCCTGCACGATGACCTTGGCGGGTTTTGGTAAGGGCAACTGGTATCGACGTTTACAATTGGAGACGATGCTGCCAAACTTTGCCGAAGACGCCGCGCCGCAAACCTTTTTGGACAGTGGCGTATACACCCTAAGCGGCACCGAGTCCCTGCGCGAGAGAAAGCGTTTAATCGCATCGGTTTTGGAGGGGAATGCCTACTTCAATGCGAGCAAACAGCGCTTTGTCAAACGCTCTCTTTTGGGACAAGCACTCGATTTCGAAAAACTGAAGTACTTGGGTTCGGCGGATATAGATGCGCACCGCTACGTCGAGGAAGATCGCGTGGATATGAAAGCCAATTTTGAACGCGGTGCGTTGAGCTTTTTCGGTTCGACGGTGGTCGAGCCCCCAAAGACCGAAGGAGACGCTCCGTTTACCGCGCACCCGCGGTTTGTTCTCTCGGCCGGTGGCGTGTTGCGTAAGGTTGGGTGTACATGCAGCGAGTGGAACATGTTCAAAGAGCGCGGTAAAGGAGGTCCATGCGGTCATCTGCGTGCACTTTGGCTGGTTTACTGTCGAAACATCGAAGACTTGCGCGAAGCGAAGGATGCGGGGGAAGATGTCGGGCCTTTGGTCAAAGAGGTTCGTTCCTTTGGCAAGGGAGACGACGCCTACACCATTCATTACAATTTGATGGGTCACAAAAAAATCTACACGGAGAAGCATTCGGTCGGTATGGTCGTACAGCGATCCAGCAAACAGGTTTACAAGACCGACGAGCAGGTACGAAAAGTTTTTCAGCGCCGTTGTGAAGCACTTCTACGCAAGGGATATACGCCTTTGGAAGGCTAGCATTCTCTACTTTTATATTACTCATTTTTTTAAACAGGTTGAACGCATGAGCTCCACGTCATTTCAAGAAAAATGGACAGAGATAGAACAAGCCGGTGGTCCGAAGGGATACATCCGAAAGCATCTCAATCGGCGAAGCTATCGCCCCAACATTATGACCGTCAAAAGCGAGAAAGAGAAAAAGAGGCTCGTGCAAAGAGCCCGTGAAGAGGAGGCAAGACGTAAAGAATTGCAAGCCTATGTTTGGGAAGTTTACACCCAGACCCATGTATCTCACTTGGGCGACGATATTTTTTGGCGAGATTTTATCGGAGAAGACTTTTTCGATCCGCACGAACGCAGCAAGCGGCAAGAAGAACAGGACTTGAAGCCGATAGAAAGCGTCGAAGAACTCGTGGCCTTTCTCAAAGAAGCGGTACCAGAATTGGATATCTCAATGCTGCGCTGGTTTTGCTATCACCGAGACGTGACCACGTCTACGCACTATCGCCAGTTTTTCGTTCCCAAAAAATCTGGTGGTCAACGAGCGATTTGGGCTCCTTTGCCACGCTTGAAGGCGCTGCAGAAATTGATCCTCAAGAAGGTGGTTGAGAAGATGTCCATACACGGAGCCGCACACGGCTTTGTTTTGGGAAAGTCTATCTTGAGCAACGCAGAAGAGCATACGGATTCCAAAGTGGTGGTCAGCATCGACTTGAAAGACTTTTTTCCCAGCTTCTCTTTCCGACGTGTGAAAGGAATCTTCCGCTCCTACGGTTATCCGGAGGGAATCGCCACCTTGCTCGCTTTGATCTGTACCGAAGCAGAACGACGCGTGGTCAAGCTGGAAGAGGATGATCAAACGTACTACGTTGCGACCGGGCCACGGGTTTTACCACAAGGGTCACCCGCTTCACCGGCGCTCACCAATGTGGCTTCCATGCGCATGGATCGACGTCTTAGCCAATACGCGGCCAATAACGGCTGGCGATACACCCGATACGCCGATGATTTGACCTTTTCCTTTCCCAACGGCCAGTCCCAACCAGAAGACATCGGGGCTTTGCTCAGTATGGTGAATTATGTGGTCAAAGACGAGGGGTTTCAGGTCAACAAAAAGAAGACCCACATTATGCGCGCTCATAAGAGACAAGAGGTGACGGGGTTGGTGGTCAACGGAGGTGGAACACCACGCGTTTCGAAGCGCAGGCGGAGAATGCTGCGCAACGCTCTGTACAACGCTCAAAAAGGAATTGTTACGGAAAACGGTTTGGTGCTCGAGCAACTCATCGGTCACGCAGCCTTTGTCTATGCCGCACAGCCGGAATTGGGGCGTGATTTAATAGATGGATTTGCCGCTTTGCTGGGATCCGCGGGAGACCATTCTTCGGAGTAGTGCCGGAATCTTGATCTCAACCACAGAGCGATGCGTCCTTTGTGAACCAGAAGACGTTTCGCGCAACGCGTTCAAGTGATAGACAATAGTGATCTGCAATCCACTGCATCGTTTGGGAGTGGTAAAACACGACGTGGCTTTTCTCTCGGATGTAGCGCCAATGGTGGAATGTCTCTGGCGTTTGAAAGCGATCGGCACACTGGGTCATACTTACGAGTTGTCCATTGGGTTTTAAGAGGGAAATCAATCGCTTCCAAGAGGATGCGGGCAGGTGAAAGTGCTCTACGGTTTCGGTACAGGTGATGAGGTCGTATTTCCGCTCAAGGAGGGCTTCTTTGGGATAGAAAAAGGGATCGTAGTTGAAAACAGACCAGCCGTGCTCGGCCAATACGACAGAGAGCGCTGGACCAGGGCCACAACCAAAATCCAAAATGGTTGGATTCTCGATCGAACAAGCTTCAAGCCAAGTCAAAACCGGATCGGTGACCGCTCTTAGGAATCGTCGATAACCCGTGTCGTACGGGTCATTATCATGTAGAAGATACTCCGCCTTCTCCTCCGCTTTTCCCGGATGTTGTGTCGAGGAGAGTTGAATCATCGAGCAGATGGGGCATCGGTAGTATAGGCGCTGTTGCCAAGAGGTGAAAACAGCGGTGTTGGATTTACAAAGGGAGCATGAATACAAGGGGACAGCCATGGGTACGTTCGGGTAGAATACTGTATCCCAACGATGTCTATCTATCTATATCGCTCCGCTGTAAGCGATCGTTTTTTGAGCTTCAACCACCGGCGCGGCCTGTTTCTTTCTTGCTTTCTTCCGCAGCGGCACATTACTAAAATAGACGGACTTGTACCGTTGATACTGTATATGTTGTGTTGGAGATCGAATGTTTACGAATGTCCCAAAATCCTACGCAGACCAACTCGTATTTATACAAGAGTGGCTGGTTCAAAAAAAAGAGCAACTCGAAGATGCGCGCGATTGGTACCAAGAGAAGGCGGTTCAGCCCGCATCGAATACGATCAAAGGGCCGGCGATACGCCGTCGCAATGAACAGCTGCTCGATCATTCCCATACGGTTTTACAAGATGGTATTTTTGGATGTATTGAACTGCAAGACGACGATAATTTAGTCTTTCAGTATTCTTTGGGCGATAAAGATATACCCAAAGCGGGCGTCATTGCCGCGTGGCATCCCGTAGCAAAAATATTTTACGAAGGAGATTTCGGCGAGTATTTTGAAGTAAAAAAAGCGGGGGAGCGCGTTGAGGTCGCTATGGCTTCCCGGGTGAAAATTATACAGCGAAATTTTGATTTTGAGCGGGCAAAGGCATCCTACGAAGACGAAGAATTCGATTTGAGCATTGCACCCCAAGAGGATGCGTCTGTTCCCGTCATGGAAGGTCAAAAAGGAGGGCTCGTCGATGTGCGGGCATTGCTCACACCCGAGCAATATCGTCAGATTGCGTCTGCGAGTCAAAAGCCGCTTATCATTCAGGGGAAAGCCGGTTCCGGGAAGACCACCGTCGGTCTTTACCGATTGTCGTTTTTGGCCTATAACAATCCCGATGAGGGAATTGTAGGTATTGATCCCGAAAAGCTTTTGATCATCACCTACAATATTGCCCTCAATAATTATGTAAAGAGTCATTTGGCCGATATCGGTTTGGAGAAAGCCTCGTTGTTTCCCTTTTATGCATGGGCCGATAAAGTTCTCTCCGGTGCCTACAACGGCGTCATACAAAAGCTGGGTTCCAGCGACCTGAAACAAATCAACGGTTACCAAGATTCTCTTCTTCTCAAAGATCAACTGGAAGTATTAAACTTGATCGACGAGCACGTGAAGGTGCAAGCCGCGAGGCTGGCGCCATTTTTGCGCCAGCGATGGCAGGAAAAAAATATTCCGGAACATCTCGTTCAGGAGTGGATTCAATTTTATGAAGACTCGTCTGACAAGCCATTTCTGCGGCGTATTGTCGACCTTCGAACCGCGCTAAAAGACAAGAGGAATACGTTGCAAGCTGCCTACGAGGTTTCGGCGCGAAATCTTGAAAAAGAACGAGAATTGGGTTTTTATAATTACCTCTACAATCACGTCGTTGGGGTCTACAAGAAGATGTCCAACTACAAGCGAGATATGCGTTTCATCTTTTGCGATTTGGAGCGATTAAAACGTCATTTTCCACGATGGGAAGAGGGAAGACTCAAGAGGGTTGTGCATTTCAACGATCAGCTAATACGTCGGTTGGCCGGTTCAAAAATGAATGTTGGTCCGTGTGTTGGATACGATGATATCCCAATTTTAATCCGAATTATTCAAGTGAAACACGGTGGTTTGACGGATAAATCCGACAATGTATACCACTACGATCACGTCTTTGTCGACGAAGCCCAAGATTTTGGCGCTGTCGCACTAAAAGTTTTGATGTCCACTGTACACAGCAGAACCGGGGTGACGATGGTGGGAGATAAGAATCAAAAGATCTTTCACAACGCGACGTTTGTGGACTGGGGGTACATCGCAAAAGAGCTGGGAATCCCAAGCTCAGAAGTCAATAATCTCACGGTTTCCCATCGATCAGAGCCTGAGATCACCCAGTTTTGTGATTGGATTCTTGGAGAACCGGTTTCGCCCCTGTCCCAACCCAGCGATGTGAACATGCCGTATTTTATACGATCGTCTTCCGTTGAGCGCTCCTATGAAATTCTCTTTGAAGAGGTGCTGCGGCGCTGGGTCGAAGAGCCGGATAAGCATCATGCGATCATCGTGAATTGGCCCAGAGAAGTTGATTATCTCCTCGACAAAGCCCAAAAATACTACCAAAAAAACAACGCGGAAGTACCCTTGCGTAAGGGATATCAAGATTCCTTCGTCTTCACACCTGGTGTTACCGTCACCAATCGTCAGCAGATCAAAGGCTTGGAGTTTGACTCCGTCTTTATTTTCGAACCGAGTCCGGACAGTTTTCCCAAAGATGAGATTGGTCGGTGTAATCTATACACCGTAGCATCGAGGCCGCGCGAGCGACTCGGGTTTTTCGCCTCGAAGGTACCGAGCTTGTTCATCGAAGAGGCCATACAAGATGGATTGATTCTCGACTTATCCGTTCCACCAGAAGACCTGGACGAAGATGATTTAGATATGGACTTTTGATGTAGGTCCGTCTGAATTGTGGTATGCTGGAGTTGGTTTTGATGACAAAAGGAGAATACAATGGCCATATCTATTCCCGTTTTGGGTCTCGTCTTATCGACGTTTATCTCTTGCTCGACCAATCAATCCGATCCGGATACCTCCTCCCTCCAAACACTCACGCATGACGGTTTGGAGAGGCGATACGGAATGTATTTTCCGCCATCTTACGACGGCTCGAGCGCGATGCCGCTGGTTGTAAACATCCATGGCGGATGTATGGATGCGCGCTCTCAAATGAGCGAGATGAACATGCGTCCCTCCGCAGAGGAGAACGATTATATATTGGTGTATCCGGAGGGGGCTCCCGAAGAGGGTTCGGAGGACTGCTTGATTTGGAATTCGGGTCCCTACGGCGAAAACACCGACAACAAGGCAACGGCGGACGATTTGGGATTCTTTACCCTTCTGATCGATACGCTTGTGAGCGATTACGCCATCGATACCGATAGAGTGTATGCGACCGGCTTCTCCAATGGCGGCTTCATGGCACACGCACTCGCTTGTTATCAAAGCGATACCTTTGCGGCGGTAGCACCGGTCGCGGGAACAATTACGGCATCGACGGATCCCAGCGACAGCGATCCTTGCAGCCCAACCCGCCCCGTTCCGGTGATTCACCTTCACGGTACCCAAGATTACAGCGTTCCCATCGAGTTGGCGGAGGCATCCGTCGCGTATTGGCGAGAATTCAACAACACGACCGAGAGCAGTACCCATTCCGTAGAAGACGGTGGACTTACGATCGAGCGGTATTCCTACACCGGTGGTGATAACGGCTCTTCGGTAGAGTACTATAAGGTGATTGGTGGCTACCATGAAGGATTTTCTCGTATCGACTATGAAGGATCGAATTCGCTGGACTTGATTTGGGATTTCTTTTCCGGCTACGATATCAACGGTGTTCGATAGAAAGTCGCAGTGTACCAGCACGAGAAAGCTGAAGTGCATCCAAGAATGGCGATAGATTGGGCTTCCATGCAGTGTTTCGTCTCAAACAGCTCCGCTTTCACACGAAAAAGGAGGTACTCGGTCTAAAACGTGCTGTAAAGTGATTTTTTGGGGCGTATTGACGAGACAACAGGTAAGGAATCATTGGAGTTTTCGAGTGTGTCCCACTGTGCTCTGTTCAAAGAATGATGTGACCGAAGATCTCTTTGAACCCTTGAAAAATCGAAGAACCTTTTTGACAGGGATCGTCGGGTTCAATTAGGCTCTATAGAACGAGTTTTTTATCAAGGAGATGTTTGTGTTTACATTTAATCAACAAGCGGACACAAAGCTTTTTAACGAAGGAAAGTTTACGGTAGAA
>JAYYRF010000685.1:0-24793 GCA_036127535.1 Myxococcota bacterium
GAATGTACAAGAGAGATCGAAAAACATTGGCGATGGTTAAAAAACTCAAGCAGCAAAGGTGGAATGAGGAAGGTTTGAGCCTCTTCGCCCTTTGGTTTCAGGGGAATACGAGATGAAATCGCTGAAGACTCCTCATGGTACCATCTCATTTCCGGCATACATTCCCGTGACGACATTTGGAAGCAAATATCCGTTGGACGATCTGATTCGCCCGTACATACCGCGGTTGGCAAACGCGCTGATGGTCAGTTTACACTATGCCCAAAAAATGAGTCAGCGCCCAAGATTACCGCTGTTGATTGACTCGGGCGGTTTTGCGGCTCTGTTCCAGAATTTTTCCATTGAAGATGTTGATGGATTGGGCGTTTTGGTTGAAAAGAAGGAGAACTCCGTCGAAAGGAGACATCCGCGAGATATTCTTGGATTTCAAGAGGAGCATGCGGATGTTGCTTTTACACTCGATTTTCCAATACCAGCGGGCACGGATCCGAAAGAGGCCAATCGTCGGCTGAATTTAACCATCGCCAATGCGTTTTGGGCAATTCAAAATCGACGTCGCCGAAGTATGGCCTTGTATGCGTGTGTACAAGGTTGGGATGTCGAAAGCTATCGACGTTGCGCAGCGGCCTATTTCAATGCGGGGTTTGATGGCATTGCCATTGGAGGACTCGTTCCCAAATTGAGGCAAGAGGAGCATGTTCTCGCGATTGTGGACGTCGTTCGCAAAGCCGTTCCGCATCTTCCAATCCACGCTCTCGGTGTCGGAAAACCTGAATTGGTTAAAAAGTTCTATGCCCGCGGCGTGCAGTCCGTCGATTCGAGTTCTTACGTAAAAATGGCGGCGGATGGAAAATTATGGGGTGAGACCAGGGTTCTCAAGGATGCCTCTCCGATGGAGAGACTGCATTTGGCGCTGTGTAACTTGGCGATGGCCACCGGAGCAACCATGCCGTTGTCCAGTACCCAAGTGGTTTTCCGCACACAAGAATTGTTTAGAAAGTAACCTTTGGCGGATCTGGTTCGTCGGCGGGTACTTGTACGGGAATAATCATGTCTGTGAGCGAGGAAGAGATCAACATTTGACCGCGTTCCAGCACGGAGAGTTCATCGGTGAAGTTCCCCAAATCACCCGAGGCGTTGCGCACGGCCGCACGGCGCTCGTCGGCGTTTCCCAATCCGAAGGTGATTTCGGTATTCAGTTGTGAAAGTATCCCCTTGTCAATGGGGGTGACTTGTTGGCTGATGACGGTGAGACCGATGCCAAACTTATATCCTTGGCGACCCAGGTCGCGGAATATGTTGCGTTCTCGCATGCATTTTGCGTTGAGGATGCGAGAGGCCTCTTCGATGACGATATTGACATGGGGCAATTCGTCCAGAAGACGGATGCCGTCTTCAGTCAGATAAGGTAGGTCGCCGCTCTCGAGGCGTGCTATCATTTCATCGGCCAAGCTGCGCATGCCCACTTGGCCTTGGTCTTCATTGTTGTGCAGTGCCCGACGGATCTCTTCGCGCAGATCCTTGGGCGTTGTGGCAGCCCGAAGGGCGCGGCGCAGCCCGAAGAGCGTTCTCGCAACGATGGCGTTGAGTAGAAATTGCTCGGACTCACTCATGAGTGTCGTCTCTACAAGGAGGCAGCGACCCTGCTCAAGTGCGCACAAGATGTCGGGCAGACTCGATTCATACTCCAGATCCATTTCCGGATCGAACCGAGTGACGACCCGTGTGCTACCACAACCCAGAAATTCGATATGTCTTTGCACAGCCGCTATGATATCCAGCGGAAAGGCCACACAATCTTCTCTTTCGCCATCAAAATGTACGTCTCCGGACAACAGACGACCGATCCAATTCTCTCCTTGGTCTTCGTAAAGCTGGTTGGCATAGGTCTTTTGTTGATCGGAAAACGTCATGATACTGGCCAAGTCGTCGGGGGTGATATCGGCTCTGGATAGATGAACGTGTCGCTCCAGTCCCTCGTTGCCCAAATCGCGTGCAGAGAGGTAATAAAATGGCTCAACCAACTGAGAAAGATCGGTTTTCGAATAGTCATTCACGATGTCCCGTATACCCCTTAGGCCGTTGAATGCCTGTCCGTTACGAAACTCATCGTGCGGATCGATAGCGAAGATAGAAACGGATGAGCCCCGGTGATCACCGTTTCGCACATTTTGATTGTGTTGCATCACCGAGGCTAGGAGTACCATCATTAGGTGGCTCTTACCGGATCCGGATCGTCCAAAGATACCAATATGCCTCGAGAGGGCAAATGGAGGGAGGTAGACCGGAACATCTCGGAGTGATGTTTCGCCCACGAGCAGATTTCCCAAATAGATCCCATCCTTGCCGAGTTGGCTCTGCAGGAGTTCACGAACCATTCTGACGACCGCAGGGTGTGAAGGATCCACATGGAAGACCTTACTTCGGTTGAAGGGGAAGCGGCGGAGTCGTTGAAAGGTCCAGGTGTCGTTTTTGGGTGCGTATTGCGAGTAGCCGAGCATGGTACCGTTGAGGACCAATAGACTTTCATCGCTTTGCTCTTCGGTCGTCGCAGCGGTTTTGTTGGGTTTTGTATCGTCCGGATCCAAAGGGTGGTGCGTTGCGTTGGTGCATGCGGAGGCACGAAAGAAATAGAAGCGTTTGGGCATGCGACAGCAGGGTAGGAGAAATAAATCACCGATAGCGACGTCCGCATCTTTCGTGAGAACTGTGATGTGGTCGATGTGGCTCTCAACCAGTATTCCGAATGGCTTTCCCAATTGCTCCGGGGGGTCAAATCGCATTATCGGTTCCCGTCAAGATACTCGGTAGGGTCAGTTGGCTTAATGTTTCTTTCCTTTTAAACGAAATAGGCTCTCCGTTGAGCGCCTTTTCCAGCAGTTTGTAGAACACATAGGTATTATGAAAACCGCGTCTTCTGTTTCGATTGTTTCCGCGAAAAATGACGACTTGTATGCCATCTTTTTTACATATGGGACAGCCGCATTTTTTCCAAGGACGGTCTTCTAGAGTATGCCGCAAGAGTTCCGTAGTATCGGTGCGGTTCGGAGTAATGAGGTGGTCGTATTCTCTCAATATGTCCAATACATATTGAACAGAGACCCGGTCGTTATCAAAATCTTGCAATGCTTGCATACAGGCTTTGTCGAGTTGCTTGACTTCCGATGCAGATGCTCGGCCTTCTTCAACCATTCGTTTTGCCCGAAAGCTTTTTCCGGCTTCTGGAACTCTGATTGCGGTGTAGAAAATGCCTTGCATGGTCACATAATTTTGTCCCGTACCCATCCAAGCGCGGCGCAACAAGGAGGCGCTATCCACAGAGGTAACGCCAAGATCTGCGAATTGTTTCATGGCGTCTATGCGTGCGAGTCCAAAAAGGTGGAGGCCGACGGACTTTGGTACCACTTTTTTTACCTCATCCAACAGTTCCAGAACACCCTTTGTTTGGGTTCGGGTCAGGCCGCCCAAAGCAATATATTGGTAGCCCATGGCTACGCACTGTCTGGCCGCTTCTGCATATGACTTCGGATCCCATCCTTGCACGGCGCCCATGGGTGTCCAAGGGAGATCTTGCGCGTTGTGTTCTTTGAGGAAGTCCTCGGCATTTTGAATGGTCAGTTGATAACGCTCTCTCTTTTTCTGCGCGGTGGCTTTTACGATCAAATGATCGATCGATACGCCGAAGTCAAAGCCCAATCGGGTGTAGTAGTCGAGGATTTCTGTGGTGCTGTAGGGGGGGATGTCCTCGTTGATGTATCCAAAGGCTCCGCAATCGCCCATGACGGGAAACGAGTCAGGAACCCTGAGAAATCTATGAACGCCGAGTTCATTGATTTTTTCTCGTTTGGATTTGCTTTTCTCCGCCACGACTTTGGAGATCAAAAGGCCGTCATAATTCGGCTCTGGATACATTTGATGAGCATAAACTTCATTTGCCCATGTACCGGATCCCCCGGAGTGAATATCATGTTCGAAGTCGTAATCGTTGTCGACCAAATCATCCCATTCGGGTATGAAATAGCGCAAACGTCGATTTTTGGAACGCGTGTTCCAGTCTGTCGGAAGTTGGATGACGCGGTTGACGGCTGGATTGGGAACGGCCTTTTTCTTTTTGGGTGTACCTCCTTTGAATTCGAGCTTGTCCAGCATTTTTTTTGCGCGCCAGATCGCTTGAAGCGCCTTTGGGTTTTCCGCAATACTTTTCAAGTACCGTCCGGCCAATTCACCCTTCAAGCCGATGAGAGAGCAGCCGAATCGCTTTGCCTCAGGATTTGCCAGTGATACCACCTTCAAGTCCTTTGTGTTCGGCATCTTCTTCGCCATCCTCGAACCACAAAATACGAGGGTGGGACCGCCCAGTTTGAGGTGATCGTCGAATGCGCAGGCTTTGAGATAAGAGTCCCCGAGTAGAATCAAAGCCAAGTTGTAGGGTTGAGAGAGCAGTGTGCGAATGTCTGCGGGTATGCCCAACTGATCAGCCCATTGCCGCAGTTCCTTGGCTTTCATACCGGTAAAGGTCGTTTCGTAGGGAGCAATTTTTTGTTGGCCCGAAATGATACCGTATCCGGCGGACAGAATATGCAGTTCTATGGACGATGTAGAGTCCGGTTTGGGAAATTTCTTTCGAAATGCCTTGACTCCACGCATCAGTCGAACATGCTGCTGACCGGTGTACATCTCTTCTGATGGAAGCAGATGCTCTTTGATCGCGTTTTCTGCGATTGCAATCCCCTCTGTCCCTTTTTTGAAGTCTGCCAACGTGAGTGCTTTGTCGTGTTTGATGGCTTTCTCTCCTGTACAGGATGTGACGATAATGATTTTCATTTGACCTCAAATTGTACTCGCTCTTTCGATTCGGGCAATATTTATGAAATGTCTTGCTTTGAATATGCCCAAAACACCAAAGAAGCGATCTTATCTTGCCTATACCGAAATTTTCTCTGACCATCAAGCATTTCCAATTTCAATCTGCGTGGGGAATGTGTATTGATAACAGAGGAATGACGTCTACCGGGTCGAAGGAAAAAGGACATCTTTCGACTGTGAAGTGCGTTGTATACCGGTCTGTTTGAACGAATAAATCAATGCGAGGCTTGAATTTTTTTTTGATTTGAAGGATGCTATAAGAGCATCGCATCTTTTTGGAACAAAGACTTAAGGAGTAAAGAAATGGGTTCGATTTATAATAGCAAGTACGGTGGAAAATGTATCGGGCGCCTCGAAAGCGATGGGGAAGTCTATGACAGCAAGTATGGCGGAAAATGCATCGGACGTGTAGAAAGCGATGGGGAAGTCTATGACAGCAAGTATGGCGGTCGCTGCATCGGACGGATTGAGAGTGATGGTGAGGTATACGACAGCAAGTATGGCGGAAAGTGTATCGGGCGCGTAGAAAGCGACGGTGAAGTCTATGACAGTAAGTATGGCGGTCGCTGCATCGGACGGGTCGAGAGTCCACACATTCAAAGAAGCGGTGCGGCTTTGTTGTGTATTATCCGATAAAATTTAGTGGATACGCGATGATTTCACAGATGCCGAGCAACGTTTGGGGTGTCCGCTTCTACACGTGCTCGATTTCAATCCGGTGATATAGATTCACATGGAGCGTTCAAGAGACACGTGATACGTTTTTAAAAATGTGCCGCGAAATAGGCTCATGTAGAAGCGAGAAGTTTCTTTTTGGTTAGGATGGAAAATATAATAAAGGATGATTTTATGAAAATTGGTATTCTTCGCATTGTTTGTGTACTCTTACCGCTCCTATGCATCCCCAAAATGGCTTTTGCAGAAGTTCGATTGGCTATATTGGAGTTTCAAGGCATCGGAGTTGATAAATCGGCCCTTCACTTTTTGTCCGACCGGGTTCGATCGGGAGTCTTGGAAGTCAGCAAAGATATCCGAATCGATGGCGAAGAATTGATTATCATGACGCGAGAAAACATGATGGCGGTTTTAGAAGACCAAGGAAAAACCGCGGCCGATTGCGTCGGGGAGTGCGAGGTCGAACTCGCAAAAAACATTGGTGCGGACTATGTCATCTCGGGAGAAGTCGGCAAGGTTGGATCTTTATACGTTTTGACCATTAAGATACACGAGACCGCTCGGGCGAATCTCTTGGGCAGTGAAAATGTGGAAGCGCGACAAATTGAATCGTTGCTGTCGAAAGCCCAAGAAGCGGGAGAAGATATCTTCGTGGATGCCTTGGGAGCTCGTATGCAGAACCGTAGTTCTACGCAAAACAGCAACTTTCAAGATGGTTTTTTAAAAGGAGAAACCGATAATTGGAGCGTATCAGACGCCGGTAAAAAGGCGATTGTCTCGTTTGACAGCAATCCTTCTGGCGCGGTTGTCTTGATCGATGGAGCCATATTGTGTGCCGCGACACCGTGCTCCAAAAAAGTAACGGCTGGAAGTCGCAAAGTCAGCGTTCAAAAAGAGCGATACAAGCCTTGGGTAAAGAGAATGACACTCAAGCAGGGAAAAAAGATCGATGTAGATTTAGAGCCTACATTTGGCTATCTAAGCATTGATTCAGGTGTGCAAAAAGTTTCGCTATTCCTCGACGGGAAGCGCATTGGCGAAACACCCATTCGCCGTCTCGAAGTCGACGCGGGCGTTCATAAAATTTCCGTTCAGGATCCTTGCTATACCGGTAAGGAGTATGAATTTAAATCCGTAGCCGGCAAAGAAAAACGGATAGAGGATTATCCGATACAGGCAAGACCCGCCGGTCTCGATGTATCGGTGCAAGACGAAAACGGGAACGATCGCATAGCCGATGTCTTTGCCGACGGTAAATACATCGGAGAAAGTCCGGGGCGATACAATATACCGCTGTGTAGCCAAACGGTTTCGGTTCGCTACGATGGTGTGAAACAATCGAAAAAGGTCGAACTGAGAGAGCGAAAAGTCAAAAAGATCGTTTTCACAAATGAGGAATTTAAGGCGAAAAAAGAGAAACTGAGAGGACAATCCGCGGGCGCATTTTTTAATCCAAAACACTCTTATGTATCTTGGGGAAGTGTTTCATATGGTCTAGACGACACGCTGTTGGGTAGTTTTGGAGAGATTCAACTTCAATATTTTACACCATTGCTACCGGGTTTCCGCTTGTCACTGGTCGATGTGTATGGGTCTTCGGATAGTTTTGAACGGTCGGGTAGTTTTCTGTCGGTCGGCGCTGGGTACCTCCTCAATTTGAAATTTCTAGCGATCGTACCCTTTTACCAGTATCGTTGGTTATCCTACGACAGCGGATCAGAAGATTATCGCGTTGGCATGCTCAATCATCCACATTTGTTGGGTGTGGATGTCTTTCCCTTGGTGATGGATAGTTATAAGAAGAAAGAGGGTCGAACAGGATTCGGTATCAATCTACGGGGTGGCGTCTCCTTTGCGAATCCCAGTCAACCGTCTTTTTTCGTCGGTGGAAGCCTCTTAATTACCTGCGTCTCTTGGAGTGACGAAGCCGACGAGTGTCTCGGTATTTTAGAAGCATTGGCAAACTAGTAGCCACGCCCAGCGATCTCTCGTACGATATTTCAGCCGCCATTCGATTTCCACTTGTGACTGTTTCGCTTGTCATTGGAGCGAAGCCTCATGGATGCTGAACCGTTAACAAAAGCGACGGGGAATTGGAATCGTCGTTCTTTATACAATCCATAGATGATCGGGTTGAGCGATTCTATGATTCTTTTAAGAATACGTTTTGGAAGGATCGCATCACTTCTTCGGGTGAGAAGGGGCGCACAATATCTTGGAAGGTTTGGGGAGAATAGCGTTCTGGTGTGAAACGCAACAGGATTCGAGTGAGATCTTCTTGGGTTCTGAAGTAAATGCCCTTTGCGCCCAGCATGTGAACGTGGTTGAGATCATTTCCCGTAAACCAAGTGATGACTGGTTTTCCCTGATAGAGAAACTCCGCAATAGACATGCCGAAACTCTCTCCCAAGCGTCGTGCGTGCAGCATCGCATCGCATGCATGGATAAAATCACATTTCTTCTGTAAGGTCGTCTCGGCATCTACATATACAACCTGTGGATGCGTAATAAAACGCTTGGTGTTCATAAACAAAAAATAGTGAGATTTGGAGGTGCGTAGAACCTTTCGAACCGCTCGATGTGCGAGTTGGATGTCAAATTGGGTAAAGCCTCCGTATCGACCATACACAATCGCTTTTTGGGGAATGCCAAGACGACGTCTCAAGTCCTCTTGTGGTTCCCTCGGTCCATGGACCATATGTGGTACATAGGGAACGTGAACATTGAGGTGTTGTTGTGCCATTTGAGAAAGCCACTCTGAGATATATGCGTATACGGTACCGTGTGGTTCGTAGTGCTGAAACATGACGTGTATACCACTTCGGCAGACATCGGGAACACCGTCTTCGCGATGGCCAGTACGAATATTGTACATAAAGTCTATTTTTTCTCGCTTGAGCGTAGCGTTTAGTTCTGATAGGTCATCGATGTATAGTACGGGAAATCTTTGTTGGATGCGTTGCACCCCCAATGGATGACATTCCGCTTCTTTTGAACGATTGCAGATGATGATGGACTCATGTCCCAGCAACTCCTCCGCGTAGTGTGCATAATCGTAGGTTGCAACGGTTGTGCCGCGAACGTTGGGTGCTTCGAGCAAGAAGGCAAGGCGCATAAATCACTCCAAAAACAGTGGGGTAAAAGATACCAAAGAGGGTATAGAAGTGTAACACGAACCGCGAATCTTTCCGGATATCAATCCGTGCATCTTCATAGAGATAGACCTCTTCCTTCGGCAAACGGAAATCTATGCGGAGCAGAGAGCCATAAGATGATTTGGGAGGGGTTACAACGATAATATACCGCGCGGTGGACGTTTGTCCCGCGCGTAAAATAAAAGCGCTTTTGAGATTCTCTTCGACGCGCTGCGGGTCAAATACAAAATTCATCCTTTGGAGTTCATGCCAATTCGTCTCATCTCGATTATGATAGAACACGTTGGCCATTCGTGGCTCGGATTTTGCCATAATGAAGGATTAACGATGGATACCAAGTTTGCTTTCTTCCTCTCCCTATTCGCTATTGCCGCTTGCGACGGTGGGAAAACGCTTAATGTACGAAATTCAAACCCCGAAGCTTCGATTACATGCCACTTCGATGGAGATGATGTACTCGAAGGCTTTGTTACATCGGTACGCGGTTCCGTATCGGATCCAAATCATCAAAATGCGTCCCTGTACGCGCGATGGTACTTGGGCAGTACCGAGGTTTGCGGCGACACACCAGCAGAAGATGGACAAACCGCATGTGATGTTGTCTTTTCTTTGGACGATAGCGAACTGGTACTGGAGGTTTCAGATCCCGAAGGTGCGGCGGCATCCACCTCCGTCAGTCTGAACGTTGTTCCCACCGAAGCACCTTTGGCCAGTATCTCCAGTCCTGTGGAAGAGGGGTACTATTACAGCGATGAATTAATTATTTTTGAAGGTTCGATATCCGATGCGGAAGACCTCGAAAATGATTTGGTCGCACAGTGGAACAGCAACCGCGACGGGGACTTGGATATAGATGCGGTACCGGATTCCGAAGGCGATATTCTCGGATCGGGGTACTTGAGTGAGGGAGAGCACTTTCTCAAGCTCACGGTTACCGATTCCAGTGGTAAACAAGGTACCGATAGCATTGTTATCCAAGTTGGACCGCCAAACAGTACACCGCTGTGCTCGATCGATCAGCCGGAAAACGGCTACCCAATGCGAGAAGATGACACCGTTACCTTTGTCGCGACTGCCACCGATCCGGACGTTCCCTCCAACATGCTGCAAACCGAGTGGACGAGCAGCATAGATGGGGTACTCGGGGCCGTCACGCCGGACAGCAACGGTAGTCTGCAGCTACCGGTTACCGGATTGAGCGTTGGCTCTCACCTGATCACCCTTTCGGTTCAAGATGAACTCGAAGCGGAGTGTACCGCGAGTATCACCATCGAGGTAGAGGTTGGTAACTATGCTCCGATTATAGATGAAGTTATGATTGAGCCCAATACTGGTGTGGGGGTAAACTCCTCTTTGACCTGTTCCTATAGTTTTTCGGACGCCGATGGAGATACGGTATCGGAAATCTACTCTTGGGCGAACGATACCACCGGTGCCACACTTGGGGCACTCGATAACGTCACGCTGAGCAATACCCAAGTCTCGCCCGGGGATATCGTGAGCTGTACGGTGACGATCGAAGACCCAAGCGGAGCGACAGATACGGCGAGTGGTTCGGTTCTCGTTGAAAATACCGCACCGAATGTAGATACCGTATCTATTGCACCGACGGTTGGTGCGACGACGACCAGTACGCTAACATGCTTTGCCACCGCCTCCGATGACGATGGAAACAGCACCACCATAGATTACAGTTGGTCCGTGGGAAGCAACACCATCGGATTTGGTGACACCATTACCCTTACACCTACGCTCACGCAACCGGGAGATAGTGTCTCCTGTACGGCAACGGCAACCGATACCTTCGGAGATACCGGCAGCGCATCGGCCGCGGTCGTCTTGAACAATACTCCGCCGTTTTTGACCGATGTTACTTTATCGCCAGAGCCCGCTTACGAGTCCGATACTTTGGTGTGTACGCCAGGTACCACCACGGATGCGGATGGTACGACCTCTTTTGATTACACCTACAGCTGGCTTGTAAACAGCATCGATATCGGTATCGCCACATCGACGCTTTCCGGAAGCGATTTTAGCAAGGGAGATGTCGTACAATGCATGGCTACACCCAATGATGGAGCCGACGATGGCAATGTGGTCTCATCCAACAGTGTTACCATTTCCAACAGTATTCCCGTCATCGCCGCTGTATCCATTGACCCCAGCAGCGCTGCATCTTCCGATACCCTCACCTGTAGCTATACTGGATTTGACGATGGAGATGGTGACGCCGATATTTCTACAATTGAATGGACTGTGAACGGTAACAGTGTGGGGAATGGGAGCACCCTAAGCGGTGTCTTTATCGGTGGTGATGTCGTTCGTTGTACGGTCACGCCCAATGATGGAGAAGAAAGCGGAACTTCTCTCTTTGATGAACAAACGATTAACAACTCTGCCCCAATGTTGAGCGTTGCGATTAATACTTCTGGCTGCATTGGTCCCAAAAGCACAATTACATGCACGGCCACGGCATCGGATGCCGATGGGGATACCCCAACCTTGAGCTATGAATGGAGCGACGGTTCCACGGTGGTCGGTAGCAGCGATACTTTAGATTTAGAGGCCGTTGGTGCGCAGTCTGGTGAAAACTATACATGCACCGTGACCGCAACGGATAATACCTCTCTTACCGCAACGGAAAGTGACGTCATAACGGTTGATACGCTTACGCCCCACAGCGGGAATCTCACCATTAGCACCGTTGCCGATATGGAGTCTTTTTGCACCTGCAGCGATACGGTGACCGGTAATGTAATCATCTATGGCACGGGTTTGAGTGATCTGGACGAGTTGGCTTGTATTCGCGATATCGATGGGGATCTCAGCATCCAAAACAACAGCAGTCTATCAACTGTGACTCTTCCCGATCTCGAAGACGTCGGTGGATCGGTTTACCTGCATGACAATTCAGACGTCGAGATTGTTTCACTTGCAACGTTGGACAATGCATACGCGCTATCGGTGCTGCGAAACGATGAGTTGATGACGATAGACATTCCACTGCTCAACTCGATCTCGTATACATCGAATGTCTCGAACAACGCATCACTGGAAAGCATTGAACTCGGAAATCTCGAGACTGTCGGTAACTACTTTTATATCATGGATAACGCGAAAGTTACCGATATCGACCTTTCGCTTCTCGAATACGTCGATTCTACGTTCAAGATTTCGAACAATGACAAACTGGTGGCGTTGTCGGTACCGGCTCTTACGACGGTCAACAACAGCGTCGACATTTACGATAACGATCGTTTAGAGACGGCAGACTTTCCATTGCTCGATACGGTAAACGGGTATCTATACGCAAAGAGCAACCAACAATTAGAACGCTTGGATTTTCCCCTTTTGTCTTTGCTCAATCAAAATTTAGATATTCGAAACAACGGCTCCTCGCTCGTTGTGGACTTACCGTTACTGGATGTCATCAATGGCTCGATGTACGTTACCGGAAACGATATCAGTACCCTGAATATTGGACCATTACAGTCTATTGCCAATGGTCTTTATATCTACGACAACTCTTCGATCACCGCAATTGATTTGTCTTACCTCGAAGATACCGGAGAGATTCAGATATACGACAACAGCGACTTAGAGACGATACACGTTCCCATCCTCGAAGAAGTCGATGGCGCATTGTATCTATACAACAATACCTCTTTGGCGGACATATCGTTTCCTTTGTTGAGCCTCAACGATGGTAATGTCACCATTCACGGTCAGTCCTCGGCCGCCGGTGCAGATTTCTCGTCACTTGAAACCATCAATGGTAATTTCACCTTTCGAGACAATCACAGCGCCGCTCTCGATCTCTCTGCATTGGAGATCGTCAATAACAGTCTAACCATCTATCAAAACAGCGAATTAACAGAGATCTACGCACCCTTGCTGACCCAAACCGAAACGTTTAGCATTTACACAAACAGCAGTTTGAACCTCATCGAGATGCCTCTTTTGGATCTCATTGACGGTGCGGTAACGATTCGAAACAATGACGAATTAAATCAAATACGGCTGCCTCTATTGGTCGATGTAGAGGGCAGTGTTGACATTTACGATAACGATCTTTTAGAGACGGCGACTCTTTCGTCACTCGAAGCGGTTGTGGGTTCCTTGCGAATTTCAGATGGTAACGGTCTCGATCTCGATCTGTCTCTGCTGGCAACGATAGATGGAAACGTTACCCTGTCGGACAATTCCTTTGGCCAGTTAAGCATGCCGATTCTGAGCAACATGAACGGCACGTTCCGTTTTCAAGACAACAGCGGTCTCGCGGGGCTTTCGTTATCGTTATTGGAAGGGCAGGTAACATACCTCTACTTCAACGGTAACAACGATCTCAGTTCGGTAGACGTGCCGTTGTTATCAACGGCGTACGATATTCATGTATATGACAATGACGCCTTGGTGAGCATCGGTTTTGATTCTCTTACCGATCTTGACAACAATATCAGTATCTATGATAACAATCTGCTTCAAAGCATCGTATTTCCGGAAGTAAGCAGCATTGGATCGAAAGTCTCTGTATATAGAAATAGTTCTCTAACGTCTTTATCGTTCCCAAAACTCACGCTCGTCGGTGACTCCTCTTACTATGCTGGACTGGACGTATATCAAAATACCGTACTTTCCACGATCGATTTGGATGCGCTCTCCTTGGTGAATGGTTCTTTTCAGTTCTATGAAAACGGGGCGCTGTCGAACCTCACACTTGACGGCCTGGTTCAGATCACCGGCGACTTAAGCATGCGCAAGAACACGGCTTTGGACAGACTTTCTTTTCCGAACTTAAGCTCACTTGGCAACGCGTTGTACATATATGACAATAACGTTCTGAATGATCTTGAATTGCCACTTTTGACTTCGATTGGTCACACGGCAACCATATCGGAAAACGATGTACTCGCTCAAATAGACCTCTCGTCACTTCGTAGCATTGACAGCTATTTGCTTTTGAAGAGCGGGATTTCACTACAAGCGGACTTCTCCGCCTTGGAAACCGTTGGTGGATATCTCTATATACAAAACATAGGATTTAGTTCTCTCGATATGGAGGCGTTACAGACTCTGTCCGGAGAGCTGTATATTCGTAATAACAGCGGATTAGGGGATGTGAACTTCGATCAAATCACAGGGGAGATCACATCTATGTACATCAACGGCAATACCGGTCTCACCAGTCTGTCCTTCCAAAATGTAGCGAATTTGGAACGCTTGTATGTATACAACAATGCCAACCTACAGACAGTTTCCTTTCCGACGATTGCTGCTCTCGAGAGTGTGTACATCTATAGCAATGATAGCTTGATCAGCTTTGATCTCTCTTCCCTTGCATCTACCGACTTCCTCAGCATATACGACAATCCTCTGCTCGGTAGTATTCACTTCCCTTCGCTGTCCCAGTTCGGTGCGGGAAACAATCTCGACTTGTATAACAACGCACAATTAGCGAGCATTGATCTGAGCGCCCTGACCAGTTTGGATGGGTCTCTCAGAATCCAAAACAACACTTCTTTGAGCAGCATCTCCTTCGGGCAACTCGCCAGCGTTAGTAAAAACGTTCGCATCTACTCCAATCCATCTCTCCCAAGTGTTTCATTTCCTGCAATTACCAGTATCGGTGGTATGCTCTCTATTTATAATAATGATGCATTGACGACCATATCGTTACCGCTGTTAGAGGAGATACAAGACACGCTGTACATATACAACAATCCATTTTTGACCTCGATCGACATGTCTCTCTTGGCGTTGGTGAACGGAGCTTTTTCACTGGAAGATGGATACGATATAGATGCGAATTTCTCTTCGCTCTCTCAGATTCTCGGTTTTGCAAGCCTCAAATACAATGCGTTTAACAGTTTGAACATGGACGCTCTTGAAACGGTTTCAGGCTACGTTCACTTTGATTACAACAGCGGCTTGGACACGCTTGATCTCTCTGCCCTAACCGAAATCAACGGCTATGCGTACTTTACGTATAACAGCGATCTCACATCCATATTGCTCAATCAATGCACGTCTTCAGATAGTCTATATGTGCAGTCAAACGATGCGCTCACGGCTTTGAATATCGATATGCTGGAAAGCATCAACGGCGAATTCAATGTGGAATCCAACGCCTTGATAGAAGAACTGCAAGCACCGTCTTTGGATACGATCCAAAGCTACCTTCGTTTGAGCAACAATTCTCTTTTGCAGGACGTTTCGTTTCCGGCATTGATCAATGCCGGAAGTATAACCATCCAACAAAATTCCTTGCTAAACAGCGTGGATGTTTCGGCGGTAGAAACCATCAATGGCACGCTGTATGTCTACATCAATCCACAATTACAATCCCTATCGCTTCCGGCTCTTACGTCGGTTACCGGCACAATCCAACTGCAACAATCTCCCCTCGCGACGGTTGATCTATCCAGCCTCGAAAGTATCGGTAGCAATCTATCGTTGAACTATATCGATACGCAAAATCTGGATCTCGATGCCTTGACCTCCTTGGGAGGCTATTTGACGATTTCATATAACGATTTGCTGGAAAGTATTTCCGTTCCTCTACTGACGACGTTGAGCAGCCCGTTTACGGTCAGCCAAAATCCACTTCTCTATTCCATGGATATGAATGCACTGACGTCCGTGTCCAGTCGATTTGACCTGAATTACAACGGACAATTGGCTGTCTTGGACTTTTCTTCTTTGGACAGCATCGGTGGATACTTCAACTTGTCGCACAACGGCAGCCTCACCGACATCACGACGTTTCGCGGCATCAGCAGCATTGGTAGTTACATGACCGTTAGTTATAACACCGCCCTTTCTACCGCCGACGTAGATGCCTGGATAGCGATCATTGGCAGCACCAACATTTCCGGTGCCATCAGCAATCAGGGAAATGCTCCTTAGGAAAGAAGGGTAAGTACATTGGTTGCGAGGAGAGTAGACCTCGAAACAATCGCTTGCTTTTTTATATCGAAAGATATAATTTTTTCAAATATGAACATTGTCATGGAGAATTGTAATGAAAATGACATCGAGATTGGCTTTCATACCCTGTATTTTGTCCGTAGCTTGCACTTACACCCCAGCAGAAGGGGAGTGGGAATTCGTTGATGACATCACTTGGATATCCGATGAGTGTAATGTACAAGCAGACATGAATTCGAATGTGTCTGACTCCTTTGAGATCGTCTTGATCGATGCGGGTTTTCGAATCGACGGTTCGACGGATTGTACGCTGGACGGTACGAATTTCTCTTGCGCCGAACCCAATACGTCCACCGCAATCGATTTCTCCGATAACGGTATCGATGCGGTACTGGATACGGTTAGCTCGATTGGGGGAACCATGAGAAGCAGCACCAGTATGCTGGTGGAAATGAGCCTTTCTTATATATGTGAAGGAGTCGATTGTGATATGTTCATTGAAATGGTTATGGCACAAGGAGAAGACTTCGTTATCCCCCCTTGTGAATCCATTTGGGAAGCGGAAGCGGAGTTCAGTGCGCCCCGGTAATCAAGGCTTCCAAAGATCGAATACATTAAAGGAAAAAATATGAATGTAAGACCCGTGTTAACCATTATTGGATTGGGCGCTTTGACGGGTTTTACCGGTTGTGCGAAGCAGAAAGGAGAACCGTCCAAACTGGATGATGCGAATATCGAAGCGCAGCCCCAAGAAGAAACGAACGATGGGGAGACAAAAGAGGCCGTAGACACAACAAATAAGCCGGTAAAAGAAGAACCCAATCCGAATTCGGCTTTTTCCGAAGAATGTGTCGCGGACTACGAGCTCGATGCCACCTGTGCACCACACGGTATGAAATGCCCACCACCAAAATCCATGAAAGGTGGTATTTGCCCACCACCGTCATATGTGGAGTGTATTAAAGGAGAGTGGACCCCCGGGCCAATGCCAACCTGCAACCCGCCTCCCCCTCTTCCGCCGCCACCCACCGAATAAAGCGGACTACGAGTTCAGCGATTCACCATGATTGGGTTGTCCGTTTGGAAGAATCTCATCGAGAACGCTTTTTACAGATGGCTTGCGTTGAACCGATACTACTGTGGTGCGTCGGAATTAAAGTGGTTGTTCACGCAAAGCCACGGTATAGTTTAGTTGTTTGTAAATAATCCTCTTAGAAAGGGAGTAATAAGATGCTAGCTTGGATTTTCTTAATATCTTGTTCTACCGAAAAAAAAGATCTTCTCGAAACCGAAATTGAAGACAATTCCAGCGTGGATCTGGACAGCGATCAAGACGGTTACCTCGCGTCGGAAGACTGCAACGACAACGATGCGATGATCAACCCCGGTGCCATTGAAGTCTGTGATGACTTGGATAACAATTGCGATGGAAACATCGATGAGAACGTTTTATCTTCCTACTATTTGGATGGGGACGGTGATGGCTTTGGAGACTCGCAAAATTATGTAGAGAGTTGCCAGGCGCCCAGTGGCTATGTCTTGAATGGAAACGATTGCGATGACGCGGATCCGGGACGATATCCGAGCGCCATTGAGGTTTGCGACGATATCGATAACAATTGCAATGAAGAGGTTGATGAAGATTTGGGCGATCTCTGGTACTACGACGGGGACGGTGATGGTTTTGGTGACGATGAACAATCGCAGCAGGCTTGTGAGCAGCCAGAAGGGTACCTCCTTCAGGGGGGAGATTGCCAAGATGACAATGCCGATATTTTCCCGGGACAAGATGAAATTTGCGATGATGTAGACAACAATTGCGATGGAAACATCGATGAAGTGGGGAACATCTTGTGGTTTGCCGATGTCGATGAAGACGGCTACGGTGATCCCAATTCGACCATTGCCAGTTGTACCCAGCCGTCTGGCCACTTGGACAACAGCCTAGATTGCGACGACAGCAATCCAGCGATCAATCCCGACGCGATAGAGTCGTGCGACGGGATCGATAATAACTGCAACGGTATTTTGGGTGATGGTGCGACCGATGCTCCGATTTGGTATGAAGATGCCGATTTGGATGGTTATGGCAACGATAGCGTAACGACCTATTCTTGCAGTCAGCCGCCCGGATACTCTGCCAACGCAGACGATTGTGACGATGCTCGTTTTGAAACCAGCCCTTCTCGTCAGGAGTATTGCAACGGTATCGACGATGACTGTGATGGAGACACGGATGAGGAATCCATCGATGCAACGGTATTTTTCAGCGATTTGGATGGGGATGGATATGGCGATGTGACTTCTCCAGTGAACAGCTGCTCTCTCACGGCGGGTCTCGCCGCAAACAGTACGGACTGCAATGACGATCCGACACAGGATGGCGCAACGATTTATCCCTACGCAACAGAGTATTGCAACGGTGTTGACGACAATTGCAATACGGTTATTGACGAGATGGCCTCCGATCGACAAAATTTCTATCAAGATGCGGACGGAGATGGTTTTGGTGGTTCTTTGTTGGAGCTGGCCTGCGAAGCCTCGGTTGGCTTTGTTGCCCCGCAATACGACTCTTCGGGTGCGTTATTGTACGATTGTAACGATGATCCCACCCAAGACGGGATTTCGATCTATCCGGGTGCGACAGAGACGTGTAACGAGACCGACGATGATTGTAATGGATTAATCGACGAAGGCATACCAACGGATTTATGGTACGCGGATTTGGACGGAGACGGCTACGGCGATCCGAACAACATTGAATACAACTGTTTGCAGCCGACCAATTTTATTGCACAAGAACAAGACTGCGACGATTCGCGAGATGATATTAATCCCGATGGCATAGAGTCGTGTAACGGTTTGGACGATGATTGCGACGGCTCCGCCGATGCCGGACAGCTCGGTTTGGATGAAATCTGTCCGGCGGCCAACTGTAAGGACATACAAAGTGTGGACTCGACATTGGCCGATGGTATGTATTTCATCAACGTGCCTGCGAATCCCGCGGCCACTTGCTCCGATGCGACATATACAAACCAGGCAGATTGCGAAGCGGCGGCTGTTTGCTCGGATTCGACGTATTCGACAGAGTCGGATTGCGTAACCGCTCTCGAAACATGGGGACCCAGATGGGGAGTCGTTGAAGAGATGCAATGCGACATGGGATCTTTTTCGGGTGGATGGACACTGGTCTTTTCCGACGATATGAGCCCGCCCGATTCGGGGTGGACGTTGCAAGAAACGTATATTTGTGGTGCTTGGGGTGAGATTTTGGGCGGTTACGACATTATCTCCGGTGGAGAGTTTAGCAACACCATCAGCACGCTGGGAATCGACCATACGGAACTGTGGGTCGAAATGGACTACATCACCTTGGATTCTTGGGATGACACCGGGGATATATACTGGGGTCCGGACGAGGCGTACGTCGGGTTTAACGGGAATACGGATGCCGACTATATTTGGTTTACCGACATCGACAATCACCTTTCTATATACGGGCAGGTATGCGGCTGGGGTAGCCCACAAGAGGGGTATAACGATGAGAACTTTGTCGACCAATATGGAAGTTATTACACCCACGATTCGCGTCACTATGTTTCGACCATCGAATCGGGATATTTCAATGAGTTTTCGCTCTATGTTGGTTCTACGCTAAGCCAAAATGCGAGAGACGAATCCTTTGGTTTAGACGACGTTTATGTATGGGTACGCTAATATGATTTTATTTTTGATAATGACACTCTTGGCTTGTTCCGGAGACGGCGGCAAAAATTCAGACCTGCAAAGCAACCGGGATGCCGACCAAGATGGCTTCTTTGCCTCCGAAGATTGCGATGACAGCAATGCAAATGTCAATCCCGACGCGGTGGAGCGTTGTGATGGGATTGACAACAATTGTAACCAAGAAGTCGATGAAGGGGTTGGGACAAGCTATTACCTCGATTCGGATCAAGATGGCTTTGGGGATCCCCTCGAGAGGATTGAATCGTGTGAAGCGTTGGTTGGGTATGTAACAACAGCCAATGATTGTAACGACGATTCTCCGCTCGCCTATCCCGGCGCGCTGGAAACGTGCGATGAAATCGACAACGACTGCGACGGACAAATCGACGAAGATCTCGTGCAAGGCTTGTTTCGGGATGCGGACGGCGATACCTACGGCGATCCAGAAAATCCGCTTACCGATTGCATGCAAGAGGCTGATGGTTATGTGCAAAATGCCCAAGACTGTAACGACGCGGAAGAGACAGTATATCTCGGTGCCGATGAGCTTTGTGATGAGCTGGACAATGACTGCGATGGCGAAATCGACGAGTTGGGCGAGGTCAATCGCTTATGGTATGAAGATGCCGACGCGGACGGCTTTGGCAATGGCGCCGTTACCTCTACGGCATGTGTGCAACCCGAAGGGTACGTAGACAACGAGCAAGACTGTGACGACGGTGACCCTCTGCAGCATCCAAACGGTGTGGAGATCTGCAACCAAGAAGATGACAATTGCGATGGCGTTATCGATACCGACGCGGTCGATCCGCTGGACTTCTTCCAAGACCTCGACAACGACGGCTTTGGGGATGCATCGACAACGCTGACGCAATGTGATCAGCCAATCGGGTATGTGCTCGACAACACCGACTGCGACGATGTCAATCCGTATATCAACCCCAATGCACAAGAGTTGTGTAACGAACAAGACGACGACTGTAACGGAAGTATCGATGAAAATGCCTTGGGCAGTACGGCTTACTATGACGATTCTGACGGCGACGGGTATGGCAGTGGTACCGCGACCAATTCCTGTACGGAGCTGACCGGTTCCTATTCTTTGAATGATTTGGACTGCGACGATGGCGACGCTACTCAAAATCCACAGGGAATCGAGATGTGTAACGGTGAAGATGATAATTGCAATGGTGTCGTCGATGACAACGCCAGTGACGCCAGTATCTGGTATGCCGATACGGATTCGGACACCTACGGGGATCCACTTTCGTGGGAACTCAATTGCAGTGTTCCGACGGGCTATGTGGCCGATGGAAGCGACTGCAACGATCAAGATAATAGCATTCATCCGGGTGCGACAGAGACGTGCAATCAAATCGACGATGACTGTAACTTTCAAATCGATAACGGCGTGCCGACCTCCATTTGGTACTTGGATGCCGACTCTGATGGCTATGGCGACATCAACAATGTTTTACAGCGCTGCTACCAACCAACGGGTATGGTGTCCAACAACGAAGATTGCGACGACAACGATGTTGCGATCAACCCGAGCGCCGGTGAACTGTGCTCGGATCTGGTCGATAACAACTGCGATGGTACGATCAACGAGGCTGAGACGGCTATCGATGCCTTCGCCGGCTATTTGGATGATGACGGTGACGGGTTTGCCGGTGGCGAACTTCAGTATGATTGTGACGATATTTTTGTCTTGTCTGAGATGGAAACCAGCTCGCCTGATTTTGACTGCAACGATGAAGATGTGGATGTGAATCCCGATGCCATCGAGGAATGTGACGCCATAGACAATGATTGCGACGGCAACGTCGACTCGGCCACGGTTTGCCCGTGTACGTCTGTGGACTGTCCGAGCTGCGATTTTGAACGGTACAATGGAAACAACTATCTTTTTTGCACGACGGAGGCCGCGTGGGACTTCGCCAAGGGCGGTTGCATTAGTCATCCAGGATACAGTTTGGTGACCATTAACGATCAGGCAGAGCACGATTGGATCGTCACAATTATGGATACCTACACGTATGAATACAGCGATTTTTTCCCGCTTTCCACTTCCGGGGTTGATTCGGACGGAGATGGTTTTTATGCGGCCGACGATTGTGATGATACCGACGACGAGATTTATCCGGGTGCTGTAGAAGTTCCACGGGATGGTGTTCACCAAGATTGTGATGATACCTACTGGTGGACGGGCCTGAACGATAAGGTTTTGGAGGGAACGTGGGACTGGCACGGGTCATACACGCAATTCTTCAATTGGGGGATTGGATATCCCACGACGGATACGGATAGCAACTGTGTATCGTTACACCTCTCTGCGAGTGGGGTTTGGGAATGGGTAGATGGCGATTGCTACACGCCCCACGCTTTCATTTGTGAGGCCGATTTATAGGCATAGCCCAATGATGCTCGGCATATTCGTTTGCTTCCGTTGCGCGAGGTGGCTCTAAGTTCTATCTGCTTTCAACGCGAAACAATGGGTGAAAAAGGCTGTGCTTTCTAACGACGATTGCATGGCTCGCTCGGAGAAAGATGGATATTCCTCCGCGGAAACGATGAGAACGTGTGGTGTTTGCTTGTGGAGCAGCGGGCTTAGGTCATCTATAGTATGAGCGACATGGAGGGTGTAGCCATTCTCTTGGAGTTTGTTGCGCAAGGTGGGTAATCGATCGCCCAGTTGGCCGAGGAGCACGGCCGTATTTGCTTGCCTTCTTTGTTGAATCAACGTTTCACCCTCGGTGAGAACGCGTTTGGGGTCGAAGGGTTTGGTGATGTAGGATGCAACACCCGAGCCGTAGATTTTCTGTGCATCGTCGACGACGGTGAGCATGAGAATTGGAATTCCCATATATGACGGATCGTTTTTGAGGTGATGGACGACGTCAAAACCATTCATCTTCGGCATCATGACATCGAGAACGATCAGGTTCGGGTGGTGTTCATGCACCATGGAAAGACCAATTTCGCCATTGGGTGCTTCAAGAACATTGTGACCGGCCTCTTCGAATGCTTTTCGGAGAAGCTGACGAATCGCATCGTCGTCGTCGATGATAAAAACTGTTTGCGTACCCTCCGTGGGTGTATATCGAAGCCGATCAAGCCGTGACAACAGTTCCGTAAAGCCGATGACCTGTGCCCAATCTTGGGTCGGATCGGCCAGTGGCAACGAGAATGAGAACGTGGTGCCCTTGTCTGGGGTGCTGTCTACCCAAATCCGTCCACCATGCTCCTCCACAATGTGTTTTGAGATGGGTAACCCCAAACCAGTACCCTGGGGTTTATCGGTAATGACGTCGCCGACCTGTTTGTACTTTTCAAAGACCAATTTTTGATCGGCCTTACTGATGCCGGCACCAGTATCTTGCACGTGGAGCAAGAAGTCTCTTTTCTGCACCTCTGTTCGTACCGTGACCGATCCTTCTTCGGTGAATTTGACGGCGTTCGATATGAGGTTGATGATCACTTGAATGATTCGGTCGGGATCGATGACCACGTCGGGTACTTTTGGTTGTATGTCTCGCACGAGTTGGACAGGTTTGCTTCCGAAGAGCCCATCGGTTGCCTGTAGGGCTTGCTCAATGGCCTCGTTGGGGTTCGCCCGGGCAAAACGCCACTCGATGCGACCGGCTTCCATTTTGGAAATATCGAGGACATCGTTGATCAATTTTGTTAGGCGATGGCTTTCAGAGATAATGATTTCGAGGTTTGTACCGATTTGACTAACCGCTCGTTTCTCCTTTTTTTCAGCGGGAGCAAAGTTTACGAGAACGACCTCATGAAATCGTTTTTGGATGATTTTGGCAAAGCCGAGTACGGATGTGAGCGGTGTTCGCAGTTCATGCGAAACCGTCGAGGTAAATTCGGTTTTCATGCGCGCGAGTTCTTTCTCTTTGGTGACATCGCGAAAGAGAAGTACACTCCCCACCAAGTAGTTGTTTCGTACGATAACGGTTTGGGCGCAATTGTACTCCTTGGTTTGGTCTGCGGTATCGATAGATGCTTCAAAGCGCGTCTCTGACTCAGCGTAGTTGGGCAGCAGGTCACGAATGTTTGGAAGTACGGCGGTTTCGTCTTCCGCAGGCTCGAGGTTAAAGATGTGTTGTGCCGAAGGGTTTAGCCTCGTCACTTCTCCTTTGGGGGATAAAAGAAGAACGGGGTCGTCCATTTTCTCAAATATGTCCTCGCTCGCATAGCTGAGTTCCATTATGAACACACCATATATGACAATCGCCCATACAAACAGGGCGGATCGCATCCCTCCGATGATTAATAGATTGATGTTCGATTGGGGTTGATCGATAAGGTTGAGAGACATCAAAACGACATTGATAAAGATACCCATAATTGGGAAGAGGTAGGCATAAAAGAAGATTCGGACTCGTTTACGTTCCAGGCTCGGTTCCATCCGACGAAACCCCCGCCACAAGATCACCAAACCATAGACCAAGACCGGGAACATGATCATCTGTGCGTATATACCTTGTTTCCGTGTGCTGAGAATGTGTTCCGTAAAGAAGAGACTCATGATCACACCGATACAGATACCGGTGGCGCAAATATAAAAAATGACATCTCTGGAGCGGTTGAGAAGTCGATACCAAAGCTGTATACTAAGAAAATAAAAACAAAAGAGAAAGGTAACCGAGATGGACAACCAGGTTTGGTAGGGGATTCCAACGTAGTCGGGAAGGAGTCCAAAGTGCTCATAGTATCCCGCGGGTGCCAGGCGAAACATGACTCTACCGACCGGAACCCCAAACAGAAAGTAAAGAAACGATGCTCCTACGACATAGTCTACGTTTCGTTTGATGGGATCCTTTGAACCTTGTGCGAGCAGGTAGGCCAAGAGGCAACCTTGGATGAGGGCTAAAGCCTCGTAGATAATGACATATTGTTCATTGGGTTCAAAGTAATGCATCGGTGATCCGAATGGGGAAATTCGTAATCATATCGGTTCATGAATGAAAAAGAATAAGAAATAGTAAACCCAAATGGCCGATGGCGCAATATCAGGATTGAAACAAAACAATAGCGATGATGTTACCCAAAATCATCTGCTTTGGTTGCGCGGATTGGTTTCCTTGCGCCAGTGCCTTTGGGAAATACGATTGGCTTCCAACAATAGTAAGTATGAGCGTATTGCCGACCAAATCTGTGTTTCGCTATTTTTACAGACGTATCGTTTGGGGTGATGATTTCAATGGAGGGAATCGTTCCTGCCTCGTATGTTTAGGCTCTCCTCTTTGAACCAAGCCGAAGGAAGTCTATGTTCCTTTGGGAGAATGTGATCTTTCTATATACATCGGTTTTGTCTTCGCTTACGTCGCTTGAATTTATAGCTCAAATTCAATGAAAAAACTTCTCTCTCAGGATACTTTGACTTCTTCATAGGAGTATTGTAGCCATGTTTCTTCTTTCGATTC
>JAYYRF010000686.1:0-4420 GCA_036127535.1 Myxococcota bacterium
TAATATCGTAGATGTCAATTGGAGACTCGGTTTGATTGCTAATCTTAATCTTGTGCTCTATGACCTCCGTTTGAAGCTGTTCCCAAGATAAGAAGCGATGGATCAGAATCTCTGGGGAAGCAAATGGTTCGCGAGATAAAACCAAACGAGGTAGGGTAAATTCCACTTCCCAGTCTTGCTCTTTGGTCACCACACCCGTGGTCCAAAATGGCAGGACACACTCGTCGTGCTCTCCTTTTTCACCCGGAGCCACTCGATCGAGGATCTGCATAATTTTGTTTAGCTGCACTTGATCAAAGTAAATCGTCCACTCGGATGATTCTGTCGGTTCCAAGTTTACGGTTTTTTTGATAAAGGGCCGAAAGCTACTGGAAATAATCCACGGCGGAACGCCATCCATTCCATCTGAATCAAAGTGTAGGGCAGCGGGAACAGAACCGGTATTTTTTACTTTCAGTCGTATCTTCGACATATGTTCTGCGACGGGAAAGAACTCCTCGACCTTTTGATCTTCTTGCTTTTGCGTAAACCAAGTCAACTGAACCAAATCGTGTCCGCATATAGCACAGTATCGGTCTATTGGGTTCACCGGCGTTTCACATGATGCGCAATGATACTTTGACATCGTCCTATCCTATCTTTGTCTCTGTAAGATCAGTTTGACTTTACGAGGGATGATGCCTTCATCTTCTGGCAATCGATATTGCTTTTCCGTCGATTTCATTTTACGCACCGCTTTTAGAATCCAATCCTTTCCGTCAAACTCCGCTTGAACGGTTCGCAAAGGGAAGCCTACATTGAATTGAAGCGCATTCATATCCTCCAATTCAGCAAAAATTTGAAAATCCGAACTGAGATCCGACTCCTCCAATCTCACATCTGCCACGGGTTCGGGAGAGGCTTCCGACAATGGCTCACGCAACTCGAAGGGCTCGAATTCTTCGTTTTCCAAAGAGATCTCTTCGGTATTGGGTGATGATGCAACGATCTCTTCTTCAGAAATCAAAATGTCTGATTTCTCAGGTCGAGCGGTATTGATAATGTTTTGCGGCGGCAGGGACTCAACCACGCTCTTGGGATAAGGAGTATGCTTTAATATTTGATACAGCGTTTCCAGCTTGTCATTGGAGGTTCGGTGGATCGGATATACCGACAAAGGACGCCGCAGTGAGATCTGACACATATGAAGTATTTTACCCTTCGGAAAATTCTGCCCGTCGTATTGATAGCGAAACAAGATGTTGCTGTTCAGATCTCCCAACACTTCTTGTTGCAGTCGAATATGATACGAATCCAGCGATTCCGTACGCCAATTGACGACAAAAAGAGCACTCTCAACCGTTGATGGCAAACGCTCTAAGTCAAAGCGAAACGTCGTCTCCTTACCCTGAGAGGTGAAATGAACACCATATTGTCCCTTTAAATCTAATTCTTGGGTCGCAAAGCAGATCACACTGTTATGGTCGACCATTTTTCGCTGCGAATCGAGCAAGAAACAAGAGACATCGGGTTGTTCTGTCGTCTTCGACAAGGATACAAATCGTACAACCATTTCTCTGTTGACGTGCAATCGTTCACTTCGAACCACCGGTGGTGAAGAAGGAGACGGCAATGGTATTTTTGGCCCGGGAAGGCTGTTTGGATTATCGACGACCCCCTCCCCTTCTTTAACCACCCCAAAGGGCACCAGCATATCTACCTCTACGCCTCGATAATACGTCTCCTTGCACTGAAAAACCCAGTTTTTCTTGTCGGGCTGATATTGAAGCCGACCGAGTTCGACTCCCCCCCCACCCACGAGTTTTTTCACAATACTCGTATACTCTACAATACGCTTCTCTCCCTGAAAAATAGACAGCGTTACTTTTCCCATCGCACGATAGTCGACTTCTGTGTACAAAATTATCGGGATACCCCAAATCCCCTCATCTCCACACAAAGCCAAATCTACAGAGAGATTTCGCTTATCGACAAGCTCAATCCCACCATTGGGCAATGAGGACGGTAATTGTGGATTCTCGGACTCTTCATAAAATCGCCCCAGGAAGAACTCGCAGATATTAAACGCTTTGTTTTGTTCGTTGAGAGCAAAAACGAACAGATCGATCACGGTTTCACGAGAGACTTCTAACGTGATGGTATAGCGTGACTGTCCGCCGAACGGTTTTAATACAATTGATTGCCCTTTACGCACTCAACCTCCTGAAAAGACCATACGTAGACATACATCCTATATCCTAACCAAGGACAAGACACTCATCAATGAGCGAGGCAGACTCATGCGAAATAGGTCTGTACCTGCGCGACGATATTGGAAACGGATAACCCCAGTTTTTCCGCGACCACCGCTCCCGGAGCAGACGCCCCAAAACGATCCAAAGAAACCGCTCTCGCTTTCCCTGCGAAATATCCGATCCAACCACGCTGCACGCCTGCTTCAACGAAAAAGGTCGGGATCTCAGGATCGAGAACGCGCGAACGGTACTCCAAGGTTTGTGTTTCAAAGAGCTCTCGACAAATCATGCTCACAACACGAACCGCGTAGCCTTGTTCTTCTAATGCCTTCTTTGCGTCGATCACCAAACCCACCTCCGAGCCGGAAGCACAAAGACATACACGCTGGCCTTCACCAGAGAAATCCGAATATACATATCCACCCTTTGCGGCTTCTTGAACAGACGCAGAAGGCAAGGTTGTAAGCTTTTGACGGGTGAGACACAATGCGGTTGGGCCGTCTTTGCGTCCCAAAGCAATTTGCCAAGCGATCGCGGTTTCATTGGGATCTCCTGGCCGCACGACCCAAAGATTCGGTATGATCCGCATGGATTCGATATGTTCGATCGGCTGATGGGTAGGCCCGTCTTCTCCGACGTAAATACTATCATGCGTATAGACAAAAATAACCGGTTGCTGCATCAAGGCAGCCAATCGGACACTGGGGCGCATGTAATCGTGGAAAACCAAAAAGGTCGCACAAAAAGGTCGAATACCCCCGTGAAGACAGATACCGTTGCTAATACCTGCCATGGCATGTTCTCGCACACCGTAATGTATATTCCTACCAGCAAAACTATCTGCACTCCAGTGACCACTTCCTTGAATCGTCGTTTTATTGGAACCTGCCAAATCTGCGGAGCCACCCACCAAATTGGGTACCGCACCTGCTAAAGCCTGAATCACGCTTCCGCTTGCGTTACGCGTAGCCATGCCTTCTCCCGCAGGAAAGGTCGGCCAATCGACGGAAGACAAGTCGGGTGACTGCATAAACCGCATGAAGCGCTCTTTGTGCTCCGAAGCCTCCAATCGATCTTTCCACGCCTGGTGTAATTCTCGACGATGCGTGTCTTTGTCTTGAAAGTACGAGTACACCGCACTGGGAACGACAAAATGAGCATCGGGATCCATCCCCAACGATTCTTTGGTCGCACGAATCTCATCGACACCCAGCGGGGAACCATGGGTTTTGTTCGAGCCCGCTTTGTTGGGAGAACCGTGGCCAATAACGGTTTTACAGCAGATGATAGATGGAAGCGAATGATCTTTCGCCGCTTGTATCGCTTCGCGAATTGCATTGCGATCGTGCCCATCGATTGTTTGGACGTGCCAACCATAAGAAGCAAATCGGGTAGCAACCCCCTCTGAGAAGGTAATATTGGTCTCTCCGTCTATCGTGATGTTGTTGTCATCATATAGAACCACCAGCTTGGATAACCGCAGATGACCAGCCAATGATGCCGCCTCTGCCGTAATCCCCTCCATCAAACATCCGTCACCGCACAAAACGTAGGTATAGTGATCGACCAATTCAGAAGAAAACTGTTCTTCCAACCAACGCTCAGCCATGGCCATACCGACACCGTTGGCGAAGCCCTGCCCCAGAGGACCCGTTGTTGTTTCAATACCGGGCGCATATCCATATTCGGGGTGGCCCGCTGTCGGAGAATGCCATTGTCGAAAATTTTGTATATCTGCCAAAGAGAGAGATGTACCCGTGAGATGAAGAATCGAGTAGAGTAGCATCGACCCGTGGCCATTGGACAAGATGACGCGATCTCGATCCGGCCAATGGGAATCATTGGGATCGTATTTGACAAAGTCATGCCAAAGAACGGTGGCGATATCCGCCATTCCCATCACCATGCCCGGATGACCGGAGTTGGCTTTTTGAATGGCATCCATGCCTAAACCTTTGATCGTATTTACGGCGAGTTGCTCTCTCTCATTCACACTCATATTCGATTCTCCCATCAAATTTAAAGAGGGTTGTTTAAGCGATTGCCAAGCGTTTGACCACCCAAAAGATCAACGTTTTGATCGTTGGGAAGAGTCCGAATGTAAAAAAAAATGTGGGCACCTCCGTGCCCGTACCGTATCGTTCGATTCGATTGAATCTATTGTGCCGTAACCAACACCAGTGTCG
>JAYYRF010000687.1:0-4744 GCA_036127535.1 Myxococcota bacterium
GGAGCATCATGAAGTACGATATCTTTTTTTCCATCTCCCAAACACCCGTTGACGGAGATACCCCTTCAGAACGCCAAATGTTAGAGAACTTCTTCGAGCAAGTAGAGTTAGCAGACCAGCTTGGTTTTGGAATCGCTTGGATCGCGCAGGCTCATCTATCAACGGAAGTCCAAAAACGGAATCGGAAACCGGTTGTACCACACTGGCAAGGAGAGGTTGGCCTGTGTACGGACTTCTTCCAGCTTGCACATCAGGTTTTTGCTCGCACGAGCCACATTGAAGTCGGCTCGGCCGTGATGAGCATTTTGTGTAACGGGGGTCCGATTGGTGTAGCGGAGCGGATTGCCAACTTTTGTACGCTTCACGCGATGCGCCCTGGAGAAACGCGTAAATTGCACGTGGGTTTTTCTGCGGGTAGATTTGAGTTTATGGCTCGTCCCTACGGAATCGTTCCCCGAGATAGTGTAGAGGAAGCTTCGTGGCCAGCCCTCCGCGGACAAATTTTCATGGAAGCGGGCAGTATCATGCTCTCTCTTCTCGACGGTCGCGTCGTCAGCGATGAAGATACCTATAAAACGGTATTTACCCGATCCAATTTCCGTTCGGACGCCGACTGGGAGCGCGTCCAGAACGCCGCTATGTCTCTGCACGGTTTAGAAGAGGCTCCACAGTCTATCGAGATGCCCAAGCGATACCGCTTTGAAGATTTAAAGATCATTCCGCAAGATTGGCCTCGTGAATACTTGTCTTTGATTATGGGTACACATGATCCACGTGCGCAGCGGTACTTCAATACCTTCTTACCGGTAAAAGTGTTCAACCTCTCGATAACCAAGCCGGAAGTCATTGAAAAAGTCCATCAGAACATGCAAGACTGGTACCACGACGACGGAGGCGGCTGGCAAAGGGAATATATGCCGCGCACCACGATGGTGTTTGTGAGCGATGAGCCTCAACTGTCTGAAGAAGAAAACCGTGCCAAGGCTCAGAAAGAAGCCCAAAAGGCACTAAGTGCATATTGGAGTGCCCTGCAAGGTACCATCGACCCTGTTAAGGTACAGAATGCAGCTAAAAACGCACTCATCGGTTCCGTAAATGATGTCGTCGGCCAAATTACGGATCGATTCAACCCAAAAGACCGTTTGATGTTATGGTTTGATTTTTTCAACCACGACTCTGCGCATGTTTGCTCGATGATGCGGACATTTCAAGATAAGGTTATTCCGCAGGTTGAAGCAGCAATTAGTACATCGGAGTGAGAATGAATCTCTTTAACCGGATAGGCGGAAAAGCCCAGCCCTCTCTGACGGGAAAATGGATCGAGAATATTAACCCGGCTACCGGTAGTGTGATCTCCCATATCCCTCGTTCGGATCTCAACGATGTGGATAAGGCTGTCTGCATAGCGCAAGGTGCCTTCGACCATTGGAAAAAGAAAGGTTTTCACGAGCGCGCCGATGTTTTAGATGAAATTGCGGATCGAATTGAACTTCGATTGGAAGATTTTGCGGCTGCCGAATCTATGGACACAGGCAAGCCGCTTTCGCTGGCGCGCAAGGTTGATGTTCCCCGCTCAATTGCCAACTTTCGTTTTTTTGCGGGCGCGATTCGCCACGATCAAACGGGTTGTCATATGATGAAGGAGGCTCTCAACTATACACTGCGCAAGCCCATGGGGGTCGTAGCGTTGATTACCCCGTGGAATTTGCCTCTGTACCTGTTGAGTTGGAAAACAGCACCCGCATTGGCGATGGGAAACACGATCGTGGCAAAGCCCTC
Source organism: Myxococcota bacterium (assembly GCA_036127535.1). Classification (GTDB taxonomy): domain Bacteria; phylum Myxococcota_A; class UBA796; order UBA796; family UBA796. Next base: position 1,780 of record JAYYRF010000687.1, read on the forward strand.
GGAGATGACACCGACAACGGCCACATTGCTTGCAGAGGTGATTTCAGATATCGGCGCACCTGAGGGTATCTTCAATGTCGTACACGGCTATGGACCTGAGGTTGGTTCACCCCTTATCGACCATCCCGGTGTCAAAGCCATTTCTTTTACCGGTGGAACGGCAACGGGGGCCAAAGTGGCGGCTTTGGCCGCTCCCCAATTCAAAAAACTCTCCCTCGAATTGGGGGGTAAAAACGCTTCGGTTGTCTTTGCGGACTGTGACTTTGAAAAGACGGTACAAGGAGTCGCTCGGGCCGCCTTTTTGAACCAAGGGCAGATATGCTTGTGTGGATCTCGAATCTTAGTGGAGCGATCTCTTTACACGCGCTTTACCGAAGCGTTGGTGAAAAAGGTTCAATCACTCAAGTTGGGTGATCCCTTTGATGAAAGTAACGACTTGGGTGCATTGATCTCTCATTCTCACCGTCAGAAAGTCGAAGGGTACATTCGAAGAGCCGTCACCGATGGTGGCGTCGTTCTGTGCGGTGGAGAGCGCCCACGTGTAGAATCCGATCTCGAAGGTGGTGCTTGGCTACAGCCGACTCTAATTGCAGATTTACATGTGCAAAACAGTGCGGCCGTCGAAGAGATCTTTGGACCGGTGGCTACGATTCACCCCTTTGACAGCGACGAGGATGCGATTACCATTGCCAATGCCGTAGAGTATGGCTTGAGCGCCAGTGTGTGGACATCCGATTTGCAAAGGGCTCATCGTGTGAGCGCGGCGCTAGATACAGGAATGGTTTGGGTGAACACCTGGCTTTGTCGCGACTTACGTGTCCCGTTTGGGGGTGTGAAGTCAAGTGGTGTTGGCAGAGAAGGGGGAAGGTATTCTCTCGAGTTTTTCTCAGAAGCACAAAATATATGCGTTCATTTGGGCTGATATCGGAGAGCTTGTGGGTAAACTCATTGACATATCGCCATTGATCTCGCCCGATATCGCCGTTTGGCCCGGCGATCGGTCTTTCTCGCATGAATATCTTTGTCGTATCGCAGACGGTGCCAACTTAGACTTGTCTTCGATTCACACAACGGTGCACGTCGGAGCGCATGCAGATGCACCCAGTCACTATGACCATCCTTCGGAGGGAATACATGAACGTTCGCTATCGTACTACTACGGCTTAACCCAGCTCATGATCGTGTCGGTTCCGCGCGGAGAGAGAATTTATCCCAAGGATTTACCGGAAGATATTTTGGCGCCCCGACTCTTGTTATGTACCGGCTCTTTTCCCAATCCCAATAATTTCAATACGGACTTTAATTCTCTGTCGCCAGCATTGGTCGACTATGCCGCTGACCGCGGTGTGATCTTGATCGGTATTGATACACCTTCCATCGACCCCTTTCATTCCAAAAAATTGGAAAGTCATAAAAGAGTCTTACATCATGATCTGGCAATCCTAGAGGGGATTGTTTGTAAAGATGTTCCTTCTGGAATGTATCGTTTAATGGCGTTCCCCTTGAAGATTCAAGGAGCAGATGCATCTCCGGTTCGTGCGGTTTTGGAAGAACTGTATTAAAATAATTATACTGCAATTCGAGACATCTCAGGTTTGTTCATGGCGAATGAAAAATTACAGATAAGAGGGTTAAACCACGATCAACTCGGTCGGGTCTACAGCATTGATCGACCGCTTACAATTGGGCGATCCCCCAATTGCAATGTTTTTATAATGGATCTTCAGGCAAGTCGGCGTCACACACGTTTTTTTCGTGATGCGGCCGGAACGTTGATCGTAGAAGATCTCAGAAGCAGTAATGGCACATATCTCAATGGAAATCGCTTAAAATCACCGCAGGTGCTCAAGGTTGGAGACGTGATTCGTTTGGGCAGCACGGACTTCATCGTTGAGAAGGTCAAAAATATTTCTGCGACGATCATTTCCGGTCAAGGGTACGGAGAGACGCGTTTAATCAAGTCTGCGGCCGATATCCTGACTGGAATGGATCGCCCCAAAACCGGCTTGACGACCGTCGATTTATCCAAGCAAAGTGCGCAAGACACCCTCGACAAAAAGATGCGTCAGTTTACGGCGCTGTTTGAAATGAGTAAACTCATACAAGGATTTGCTGACCCCGACGAGATGCTGGAGGCTTGCCTGGGACATCTTCTCAAGGTTCCCGGCGGCAGCACCGCCTACATGCTCATGGTGGAGGGGGATGGTTTGGCCCTGCGAAGCGCAAAATCCAGAACGGGAGAGGTGAGCAACGATTTTCGGATTTCGAAAACGTTGTCCCATCACGTCATCGATGAACGTTGCGCGGTGATTGCCCCCGACTTGCTCAACGACCAGCGCTTTTCATCTTCCAATTCGATCATCATGGGATTATCGCGCTCGATTCTTGCCGTTCCCATTATTGAAGGAAACATAGCGAAAGGTATGATCGCTTTGTGTGGTGACGACACCCTCGATGAGAGTGGTGAAGACGACTTGGAACTCTTGTGCATTTGCGCCAGCCTGATCGGTCCTGCTCTGCGCAATTTGGATTTGGCCAAAGAAATCGAGGAAACACAGCGAGAAGTTGTATTTACGATGGGGGCGATTGGCGAAACGCGTTCCAAAGAAACCGGAAACCATGTAAAACGCGTTGCGGAGTATTCTCGTCTCTTGGCTTTGCTGTATGGATTGGACGAGCCCCAAGCGGAACTTTTAAAGCAAGCGAGCCCCATGCACGACATCGGAAAAGTTGGTATACCCGATCGCATTCTCAACAAGCCGGGGCGTCTGAACGCTGAAGAATGGGCAATTATGAAGACCCACGCACGATTGGGATACGACATGCTCAACCACTCCAATCGTCCCATTTTAAAAGCCGCTGCGATCGTCGCCCACGAGCACCACGAAAAATGGAGCGGAGCCGGATATCCCCGCGGCCTCAAAGGAGAAGAGATTCATATCTTTGGACGGATTACAGCCGTGGC
>JAYYRF010000688.1:0-7824 GCA_036127535.1 Myxococcota bacterium
TGGTTTTCAATGATACAGTCGTTTACACGGACGGTTTGATTCAAGTGGTGGCTACCTCCTCGGATGTTGATGAAGACACATACACCGTATACTATGACTGGTACACCATCGACCCACAAACCGGAGCGGAGACGCTGGTACAGTCTTCCGTAAGCAACGAGTTGGATGGTTCCTTGTTCGCGAAAGATGAGCAAGTGTATGTGAGCGTATACGGAGACGATGGTTTGGATGGCGGAGTTGGAACGCCTTTGGAGTCCGAACACATTACGATCCTCAATACGGCACCGCAAGCGCCGACGATTACGATTACGCCAACGTATCCCGTGCCCGAATCGGACATTGTGTGTGAAGTGACCGCGGACAGTTTCGATCTCGACGGTGATGCGATAACGTACTCCGCCACGTGGACGAGAGACGATGTCTCGTTTACATCCGCTACCACGACGAATTTCAGCGGAGATACCATCCCCTCAAGTGACTTGAATAGCGGTGAGCGTTGGGTCTGTACGGTTACGCCAAACGACGGAGACGAAGAGGGTGCGACGGAGACGGCCTACACCACAATCGGGGGAGGGGAACTCTTTGATGGCGACATCGGAGCGAGTTGGGAAATCTTGTCATCTTCACCGAGTAATCTGTTCTCTTTGATGACTTACCGAACCAATGACTTCTCCTATCTGTGGAATGCTTCTGGAGACTATCTTAGCTATTATGATCCGGATACCGATGCATGGGATTACATCGACGTGGTCACACCCTATACAGCTGCCGCGTTCCGGAGTATGGCGCCCGTCAAGGAAGATCTGTGGATGATTCGAAATGAGAGCGTGTACAAATACAGCGTCTTAGACAATACGTGGACGACTTTGAATACGTATACAGGGGGAGACGATCTCAACATGACCACCTCCGATTACGCTGGAAACGTATACGGGTATGCGGCAAGTGGCGAGATCGTTATATACAATATTCCTACGGACACGGTGACCCAATACAGTACAGGACTCGGTTCTGTGTATGAAACGCGGATGACGTACGATCCAACTGCGGAAGCGATATTCTTTGGTGCATACAATGAACCTGATTTATACCGTTTTGATTTGGATACCCAAACGACAACGGCCTTGACGCCGATTCCGTCGTCAGAGTATCAACTCAACAACATATTTTGTGGAGATCGTTCCGGACATATTTACGTCGCGGGTGGATTTAACAATTATACAATGTATCGTTACACCATCTCTTCCGATGAATGGGAACGAATACCCGATCTCCCCTTTGATCACGGAAACAATGGTTCATGCTCGGTTTCAGAGGACGGATTCTTGTATGTAGGAACGGGTACGAGCCTGGGCTTGTATCGCATCTCCCTTGGCATGAACTAGAGTAGAGAGGTAGAGACGATGTTGAATGGACTGATAACCTTTTTGATCTTTGGTGGCTGTAGCTCTTCGAACAAGACAGAAGACGTACAATTGCCCACTTTTTTATCTTCGGATATGATTTGGCCGCGTGAGCCAAGTACGGCAGATGTGCTCGATTGTCTGCCTCAGCTCGAAGAGTACGACGCGGGAACGGTGAGTGTTCGGTACGTTTGGACCAATCTCGAAGACGAAGAGTTATCCACCGAGGCTACGCTTCAATTGAGCAATGGTTGGGCGAGCCCCGGAGATGAGATTACGTGCAACGTGACCATCATTGAAAATGGAAATACGCAAAACGTGAGTACGCAGGCCGATACGGTCGTCGTTCAAAACACCTTACCGGTGATTGAAGAGATTCAGATTAGTCCTTCTGATCAGATTGTCGTCGCTTCGACCCTCGTGTGTCAAGCGAGTGCGAGTGATATCGACGGTGATCAACCCACGCTATCCTATGCTTGGACTATCGATGGTGTGGATAGCGGAAGCGGAGAAGAACTCTTGTTGGAGGGTACCGATGCGGTAGACGATTCAGTGATAGAGTGTATCGTTTTGGCCACAGATTCTGTTGGCGGTACGGTCACAGAGCGGTTGGCCGTACAGGTTGGAAATACAGCGCCCGTCATTGACTCAATAACCCTATCTCCTGAATCTCCGCAGACGGACAGCGAGGTCTCTTGTTCGGTTGAGGCGCGTGACGTGGATAACGACGAACTTACGCTCCAGTACAATTGGGACATCGATGGATTGCTGCAACCGCAGTATCAGTCAACATTTAACGTTGAGGAACTCCCAGGCTATCGTTTTGAGGCTGGCTCTGTTCTGACGTGTACAGCGGTGGCGCGAGATGATTATAGCATGAGCGAATCCTCTTCTGTATCGGTTGTGATAGAGAACACTCCTCCGACAGTTGATTCTTTGGTCATTAGTCCCACTGATATTTACATCAACTCTGTTGCCAATTGTACATCGACGTACTCGGACTACGACGAGCAGCCCTTAAGCCTCGATTACAAATGGTACCAAAACGGTGTTTTGTTCGATAGCGGAACCCAAATTGATTTGGCAAATCATACGGTTGAGGCCGGAGACACGATTCAATGCGAGTTAACGGTGACGGATGGTTTTGGCGACTTTGTGGTTGAGACGGTGACAAAGGATGTTTTAAACACCGATCCCGAGTTGCTTTCGGTCTCGATTGAATCCGACGGCTCACCGCAGGTAGGAGAGCTTCTTTCCTGTGTGACGGAAACCGATGATCTCGATGGCGACGATATTAGTGTTTCTTATCTGTGGGTAGATGAAGCCGGATTGGAGTGGGGGAGCGATGCTGATCTCACGCTCACTGCAGAAAACTCCGAACCAAATTCCTCGCTTAAATGCCAAGTCACTCTCTCTCCCTCCAATGCAACCGTTCAGGGGGAAGCTGCGATTACCATCGTAAATACGGAACCCGTTGTCGAAAGTATGGAGATCGATCCCGCCTTGCCCGTATCCCAAGACGTTCTTAAATGCATTGTAACGGAGAGCACCGATGCCGACGAACAGCAACGCAGTGTAGAGTATCGGTGGTTTATCGATGAACTAGAGCAAAGCGAGACGACCGACAGCCTTAGTGCGGATTTTGATGTAGATTCACAGATTCGTTGCGAGGTGCGGGTTTGGGATGGAATCGACTACAGTACTTGGAGTGATACGACGGTAACCATACAGAACACTGCACCCACCGTGAGCTCGATGACCATTCTTCCGTCGACGGAGGTCTATTCCAATGAGGTGGTCAATTGTGCCGTACAGGCTGAGGATGTAGATGGAGATGTATTAAGCGTCTCTTACCACTGGGAAAACGCAGCCGGTACAACACTTTCGAGCAATGCGATTTTGTCTTTGAGCGGATTGGTCGCTCCCACAGAGGTCATTTCCTGCACCGCGACGGTCACCGACGAACACGAGATGAGTACACAAGATCAAATATCCTTAACCATCCTTAATTCTTTACCATACTTTGTGCAGAGCGCTTATATTGTTGGTAATCCAAGCTCGGCCTACATGAATGAAACCATTGTTTGTGACGCGGCCGCGTACGATTTGGACGATGGAGATTTGAGCGCCAGTTATTCCTGGGAAGACCCAAATGGAACTGTCTTGGCCACTACCGCTTCTTTGGAGCTCACAGATACAAATATTGGTAGCGAGAGAGAGCTCAAGTGCGTTGTGCTGGTAACAGACAGTGTCGGAGCGAGTTTGGGATCTTCCGTGGATATCTCCATCGCGAACTCTGTTCCTACGTTGACTTCTGTTGAACTGACACCGGCGGCACCGGTCTCGACAGACTCTTTATCGTGTACAGGTGTCGATGCATCGGATGCAGACCAAGATGCCGTCACTTTGCACTATGAATGGTACATAGATGGTCAGTTACAAACCGAACAAAGCTCTGAATTAAGCGGTCCTTTCGAAGTGGATTCAAGTATTCGCTGTGTCGTGACTCCCAACGATGGTACGACAGACGGCGTCTCTGAAGAGGCTACGGCGACCATTCAAAATACGTTGCCGACGATAGACTCTTTAGAAATCGTGCCGAATACGGGGGTACTGGTGACCTCTCTTGTCAATTGCTTGTCCTCTTTTTCGGACATCGACGCTGGTACGTTGCAAAGCAAGTTGTCATGGACACGCTCGGACGGCGTGGAGTTATCGACCGATTCACAGCTGCAGCTTGACCCGAGCATCATTGGTACCGAAGATCTGACTTGCACGCTGACCGTATATGATGAACACGGTGGGATCGTTTCTGATTCTGTGACCATCTCTTTGGAAAACACGCCTCCGGTATGGGTTTCAGAAGCAGCAATTACACGTCCGAATGGAGTCTTGTCCGGGCAGACGATTACATGTGAGGCCACCGCAACGGATACAGACGATGACGATCTGACCATAGATTATGCTTGGACGGTTGGTTCGACGGTTGTTGGCACCGGTGCATCCTTTTTGATCGATCCGGACATCACAGACGTGGCGGATGTTTTGACGTGTACGGCGAGCGCAACCGACTCAGGGGGTAAAACAATAACGTCAACCGCATCTGAAACGGTGATCAATTCAACACCGACGGTGTCCGTGACCGTAGATAGCAGTACCTATCAAGCGGCGGAGCCTCTTATCTGTAATGTTACGGCTTCAGATGCAGACGATCAAACCGTGACCCTGACCTATTCTTGGTCCATAGACGGTGTCACCCAATCGGAGACCAGCAATACGTTGAGTACCGGCTTTAGTCGTGAACAAGAGGTTTCCTGCTCGGTTACACCCAACGATAGTCTTTCTGATGGTTCAGAGGTCACGATAACGGTTACGGTTTTAAACACACCACCCGTCATTCGCGACATGGTGTTGTCGAGCAGCAGTGTGTACACGAATGATGAACTCTCGATTTCGGTTTCCGCAGAAGATGATGATGCGGACTCCGTCACATTGACATACAGTTGGTATGTCGATGCGAGTCTCGTACAGTCCGGTTCCTCCACCACCCTCGACGGAACCGTGCATTTTGATAAAGATCAGGACGTTTATGTAGAAGTCGAGTTGAGTGATGGCTATGACGATGGAATCTCTCAGGCGACGACGCCCGTTACGGTATTGAACTCGACGCCGATTCCTCCGACGGTTTCTTTGTCCCCCAGCTATCCCATTGTCGAAATCGACGATCTGCTTTGTAATATCACGGCGGGTGCGACCGACGCCGATGGTGACGTCTTAAGCTACAATTATACGTGGTATCAAAACGAGACGCCGTACTTCTCTCCCATCAATAATGCTACGAGTGACAGTATCCCGCATGAGGAAGTGATATTTCCAGGTATTTGGACTTGCGAAGTGAAGGTCACGGACGAAGATGGCGCCTACGATGTTTCCAATACCGCATCGACTCAAGTGTACAAACCCGGAGAAACAAACAACAGTCCGGCGAACAGTTGTAAAGAGATCTTAGATGCGGAGTATGATACCGCGGATGGTTTGTACTGGCTGGATCCAGATAATTCCGGAGCGTATGAAGTATATTGTGATTTGACAACAGAGTCCGGTGGTTGGACGCTGGTCGGTGTAATTACCAACGATGACGGCGATCCCAATTGGTCTCCGTACAGTACGAACTGGGTAAACACAGCGTCCTTTGGGGACGCGACGGATCCGAGTGTGAATGCGGACGCCAAATCTTTAGCGTGGTCTTCGGTGGAAGGTACCCAAGTCATGTTCCAACAGTATGGCTCCACTCCGGATTTATTATCCGTTTCGAGTTGTTTTACAGCGCGCACAATGTCCGATGTTATGTCCCGCAGTTCTTCGAGTAGCGCCAATTGCGCTCTAAGTTGCGGTACTACCTACACAAGCGGGGCTTGGGCCCAAAGTGGAACGGACTCAACCTTGCGATTTCGTTGCAAGGACACCAACGCCGCCTCAACGTCTATCGGTGGATTTGGACTTAGTACAGGAGATAATTCTTTCATAACAACCATGAACAATGGAACCCTTATCGATGAAAACTTCGGCTTTGGAGCAGGAGAAGGAGCGGGAGTCGACTATGATGCAACCACGTCTGACGGTGGAGACGACAGCGATACAACCCAGTGGTTAATCTACTTGCGATAGGACGATAGAATGGCAAATGATATAGATTTATCGAAAGCGTTAAACAGTGTAATTCAGAACCCCATTCCCTGGGGGACGATTATGATTGCCGGCCTTCATCTTGTAATACCCATTTTGGGGCCAATTATTTTGTTGGGGTGGCAACGTCGCATATACGAAGAGTCTCAACAAGGAACAACACATACCATTCCCAATGTCCGCTTCTTGGACGATCTTCAGTATGGAATACAACCGCTTATCGCTGTTTTGAACAGTTTGGTTGTGATTATCGCTTTTTTCGTTCTAATGTTTGTTCTCTTTGGCTGTGGTGGTTTGGGAGGCCTAATCGTTGCCCAAGTGAGCCAACAATTAGCGGCCGTCTTGGTCAGTCTCGGAGCCATCGTACTGTATGGAGTCTACATTTTTGGTGGTATTGGACTCTCCTTGGGACTCAACGTTATCAATCTCGAATTACAACGCCGTGGAAACAACGGAGACATCTTTCCAATTTCACAGTACAGAGAGATCCTTTGGCTCCTGCGTCACCACACCAAAGCATACTTCCTAACCTTTGTTGGTATTTTACTTGCCGGTTTGCTGAGTTCCGTTGGCATATTCTTCTGTTGCGTGGGGGTATTTTTCACGGTACCACTCAGTATGATCGTTTCTGCTCGTATTCTCTCGCAATGGAACCAAAGCGTAGAGCGCAAACTGATTCGGGGTTGATGCGAGGTAAAAACAATAAATAATTGTCAGACTTCGTATCTGCCTTTGGTGTTTTGTGATATGAATACCCTCTTGTGATCAAGGGGGCAAAGATGCATCGGATAGCGATTTTAAACAGAGGGGAACCCGCACTCCGCTTTTTAAGGGCTTTGCGTGAATACAACATAGAGCATTCTACCCAAATGGTCGGGGTCGCCTTTTTCACGGAGCCCGACCGGCATGCACCGTTTGTACGGTTTGCCGATGTTTCTGTTTTTCTCGGTGAGCCGATGCGTCAGACGGAATCGGGTGCGTCGATCAGTACCTATTGCGATCACGATTTTGTGATCCAGCAACTTGTGAAGAATAAATGTGATGCGGTATGGCCGGGTTGGGGATTTGTTTCAGAAGACGCGGGTTTTGTTGGTAAATTGGAGAAGGAAGGCATTTTGTTTATCGGTCCATCGTCCGACGCGATGTATCGCTTGGGGGATAAAATCGCCTCTAAGTACATGGCGGAAGCTTGTTTGGTTCCTCTTGCATCCTGGGCAGAAGTAGACGACGATGACGAGCAGCACAGCATCTTCAAGCAGGCGTCTCGCATTGGATATCCTTTGATGGTTAAAGCTTCAGCAGGCGGTGGTGGTCGCGGTATCATCAAGGTCAATCGGGAGGAAGAGCTTTTGTCGGCGCTTTATAAAGTGCGCGAAGCCGTTGCAAAGGTTTTTGGCCAGGGCGGTATCCTAATGGAGGCATGTGTAACCAATGCCCGTCATGTTGAAGTACAATTTGTCGTCAATACATTGGGTCGAGCATTTTCTTTGGGGGTACGAGATTGCTCGATCCAGCGGAAAAATCAAAAGGTTATCGAGGAAACGCCATCGCCGATTCTGCCGAGTGAGATCGAGGATGAGTTGTGTCGGGTAACCGCGCGTCTCGCTCAACATGCCGGTTACGTTGGTGTTGGTACAGCAGAATACTTATATCATCCGAAAAACAAGGTTTGCACCTTCTTAGAGGTCAATTCTCGTCTGCAGGTTGAACATACGATTACCGAGTTGGTTACCGG
>JAYYRF010000689.1:0-10812 GCA_036127535.1 Myxococcota bacterium
CCATCGAATCCACGCTTGCTGTTCCGCATTCATTTGGTTGAAATCTTCGGGTGTGATCGAAAGAGAGGGAGGCGCGCGATTAATAATATAGCCGGCGAAGGGATACTCTTCTTTACGAAGTTCTTGCTGGAACTCGATGGCTTCTGCGATCGGCTGGTGCGGCGAAGCGATAAGGAAAAACTGGCTGTTCTCGGAATGAAGAAGATGGTCCGCTCGTTTTGAATGCTCGTGAAGCTCTTTTCCAATGCTGCTAAAGTGTTCAAAGAAGAGTCCGAGATCTTCGATCATTTCTGCGCCCAGGAACAACCGAAGTCCCTTTGAAATCATCTCTGCACCGAAAGCCAACGCACGAAAACCTCCAGAGGAAGAGGAAAAAAAGCGAAGAGCAGACTGTTCCATTAGGTGCTGCATCCGTTCGGGGGCTTTTAAGAATTCCAATGCGTTTCTGCTTGGAGGTGTGTCGAGTATGATCGCATCATAGGTTCCACTTTCGAAGAGCGTTAAGAGTCGGAGCATCGCCATATATTCTTGGACGCCACCCATCTTTCGAGACGCGAATTGATAGTAGCGATTCTTCAAGAGTTTTTCTGCTGCGAGTGGTGTAGGGGCATATCGGAGCACAAAATGATCAAAGGTTTCTGCGGGATCGAGCATCATCGCATCGAGGCGACCCTTCTCAAGTGGTACGGCTACGGGTTGATTGCGCAAGGCTCCAATTTGCAAGCTGTCTGCAAGGCGTTTGGCGGGATCTATGGTGAGAACCGCAGTTTTGCGGCCTGTTTGGGCGACTCGTATTGCCAGCGCTGCGGCAATGGTCGTCTTCCCCACGCCCCCGGGGCCGCAGCATACATAGAGTTTGGTTTTCATGTAGCGTCCTCCAACAAGGAGAGAAGAATCTCTCCGTGTGCGAGCCAGTTGTCGTTGGGGGGCGCTCCCAAGTGTGGAATTGACTGTTGTGACAATGGAAGATCTTGCAGCATTTTACAAAATTCTTTTTGTCGAGATTCTTTTTCCAACAGAGCCTGTGTGAAATGCTGCCAATTGGCCAGGGGCAGAGAAGGAGATCCTGCGGGCGGAGTAAGCATCTTTTTGTTGCTGATCAATGCACGCGTCTGTCTTTGCTGTGTTGGTGTCAACAGATGCCAAAGTTCTCGCGTTTCTTTCACGGGCAACTCTTCGAGTAGCGTGACGAGAAGTACAGCTGTTTTTCGCGGGTCTTGAAAGAGTTCGTTTACGATTGCGTTGCTTTCGTACATTGGACCCACTTTTGTTAAGTCCATCATCGTTTGTGCTGAACTGAGCATAGATAGGCCGTGGCCGGTTGCGGGTGCGTCTACAACAATGAATTCCCAGCCTTCTCGTTCCACCATACTATAGATTTTACCCAGTTGTACCGCTTCATGCAGTCCGGGAGCCGCGTTGATCAATGGCTTGGCGAATCTATTTTCGAAGATCAGCTTGTAGACACGTTTAAACTTGAGTTGCATAATTGCATATTCTTCAATGGCTTTGGATGCGGTGAGCGAGATTGTGTACAGATTGGGTTCGAGGAGAACGGTTTTATACTCTTCGGGATTCTTTTGAAAGATCGGAGCGATTCTGTTGGCGCCGTAGGTCTCTGCGATGACGGTGCGGATGCCTCGCTTCGCTGCGGCTAAACCGAGCATAAGGGAGATGCTTGTCTTGCCAACCCCGCCCTTACCCGTGATGAATACTACTTTTGGAATCATATTTTTGTTGAAGATATTGATGGATGGTGGAGAAAACGCGATGGTGGATTAAAAATGAAAAGTGTCCGATATGTCGTATTTCTCGGCTTTCTAGCCCCTCTTTTATCGCATTTTTCGTTGGCAGCAATATCCAATCCTGCTGGCTCCACAGCGCCAAGTGATCGACGGTCGGGGGACGGACCTTTTGTATAACATCGCTCTGGGGAGAGAGTTGCTTTACCTGTTTGCCGACACCGAAGACACTCATTCGGCTACCGCGCCACGGGGTTGCCATCGTAATCAGCGTTCCGATATCGCTTTGATGGTGTTGTAGGGCAAGTGCACTCACAATCCCTCCCATCGAGTGCGTGATAACGGTGATGCGTTCCGATTGGGTACGCCATTTATACCAGCGGATCTTCTCGTCTAGGTGCTTGGCGAAGGTCGGAATATCATCCAAATGAACCGGATGATTCACCGTCCAAACCCATGGATAGCCACGAAGCCGAAGATAAATTGCCAGAGGAAGCATGGAAAAGCGATTGAGGGCATATCCGGGAAGGAGAAGAATGGGATCCGCTTGGCGTTCGGAGTGCGGGTTGTGCCAGGGCAGTGAGGGAAGGAACCCCCATGGGTACGTTAGCGTATTCAAAAAGAAGGCAACGACTTCTACGCTTTCTGCACTCAAAGCATCCAGATCGAGAACGGGAGCTTCTTGGTGGGCGCATCGTATACAATGACCGACGAAAGAAACGAAGAGGGAAAGGCAAAAGAGAATGACAATAATGTAGAATATGAGATTCATAAGTGGAAGATACAATGTTAAGCGCTTATAAGAGTAAGCTTCTGCTCATTATTATATGTAATTATCATGGAGTGTATATGCCTTTGTATGAATATATATGTAAAGAATGTGGACATGAGTTTGACGTATTGCAGTCTTTCTCTGCCGAACCCATCCGAATCTGTGAAAAATGCGGTGCAGAAGAAGTCGTGAAAAAAATCTCGGTACCCTCTTTTGCTCTCAAAGGAGAAGGGTGGTACAAGGATCACTACGGTCTCAAGTCATCAACAGGCGGTTCGGACAGTTCGTCGACGGGAAGCGAGTCCAAGTCCGAGAGCAAAGCAGAAAAGCCGAGCCCGCCGAGTAAGGAGTAGGTATGGTATTAAATGGACGTGCATTGGCCAAGAAAGTTTTTTTATCTCTTCGCGAGGAACTGGATCAATCGGAGTCAAAACCCGGATTGGCCGTTGTTTTAATCGGTGAGGATCCGGCTTCTCAGGTATATGTATCTCGCAAACACAAGCGCGCGGCGCGACTGGGGTTTTACCAAGAGACCCATCGATTGCCGGTAGACACCTCTCAAGCTGATCTTCTTTCTATGGTGGATCGATTGAATCGTGACGAGCGAATCCACGGAATCTTAGTCCAGCTTCCACTGCCCAAGCACATCGATTCTGATCGCGTACTGGAGGCCATTGCTCCCCATAAGGATGTAGACGGTTTCCATCCATATAACGCCGGTCTTCTTTCCCAAGGTCGTGGTTTCATGATTCCTTGTACTGCAAAGGGGGTCATTGAATTATTAAAGGAAGGGGATATTCCACTCTCCGGCAAAAGTGCCGTTGTGATCGGTCGCTCCAACATCGTCGGGCGTCCCGTTGCGCAACTGCTCGAACAAAACAATTGCACCGTCACCGTATGCCATTCTCGCACACAGGACTTACCCGCATTGCTGCAAGAGGCTGATATCGTAGTCGCAGCGATTGGCCGCCCTTCGTATGTCAAGGCGGAGTGGTTGAAAAAGGGAGCCGTTGTCGTCGATGTTGGAATTAATAGATTAGACGATGGTTCCCTATGTGGTGATGTTGATTACGAGGCGGCCACGAAGATCGCCTCTGCGATCACACCCGTTCCCGGTGGTGTCGGGCCGATGACCATCGCGATGTTAATGCAAAATACGTATTTGAGCTGGAAGCGATCCCAAATGGAGTCCTAGTATGGAGCCAAATATTCGGGCTTTGAATGCAGAAGAGGAAGCCGAACTCGATCGCTACTTGATTCATGGCTTGGAGCTGTTGCCGATAAAATATGAAGAGCAGGAGGGGGATTTCCTATTGCTGGCAGTACAGATGGTTATCGATGCCGTTCGTTTGGGAGAAGAACCGCCAAAGGGCGTATCCATAGCGGATTTGTGCACCTGGTTGGGAGTTGTCTGGGGAGATGAACTTTGTGATAGGCTCGGTTGGAATTGGTTTTATGTTCGAATGCCGTCTGGATTTGAAGGTGCTGCGATCGTAGCCCACGATCGAAAATCGTGTTGTTTTCCCATTCACTGCATTCATCGCTGGGCGACCGATACGACGGTGGCCAATCGCTGTATGCTATTATTAGAAGAGCTAGGCAAAGAGCGTTCTTCGGCTCCGGTATTTCAAGTGTTTCATTAGGTGTAGTATGAGTACATTCTCTTTACTGAAGGGTGAAAATCGTCTGATTTTAAAGATGGGAGAGCAACAGCTCTCTCTGTCCGCACAAGATGCGCTGTTGCTCGCAGAGAGTTTACACAGCAGTGCGGAAGAGATTCTTCGACAAGAAAAAGAGCGGAAACTACAGCAATACGTTCACAGTCTTATGGTGTGGATCGATCCTGGGCAATTTCTTATGGGGAGTAAGCCTGGGGTCGAAGTTCACCGTGAAGAAGTTCCCCAGCATACCGTCGTTTTTCCGTCGGGCTTTTCTCTCGCGAAGGTTCCGATTACCCAAAGATTCTTTCGTATGGTTATGGACTACAATCCTTCGCAGCAAGTGGGGGACGAGTTGCCCGTAGAATCGGTTTCTTGGTACGAAGCTTTGAACTTTTGCAATCGTCTTTCCTCTCTGACGGGACGAGAGCCCTGCTACGAAATCACAGGGCTACAGGTTTACTGGAATCGTGAGGCGAACGGGTATCGTTTACCTACGGAAGCCGAATGGGAATATGCGGCCCAGCAGAACGGTGGGGAAGGGCCGTCTCTCTATGCGGGCTCCAACCATTTGGATAGGGTTGGTTGGTTTCGTGAAAACTGCGAATCAACGCAGCCGGTTGGTCAAAAAGAGTCGACCAGATCCGGTATATATGATTTGAGTGGAAACGTATTCGAATGGTGTTTCGATCGTTGGAGTATGTACGCTGAGGGTCGGCAAACGGATCCGATCGGAGCATTGGAAGGACCAAAAAGAGTATGTCGGGGCGGGGCTTGGAACCAAGATGCATGGTGCACGCGTCTGCGTTTCCGCTACGCGGAAGAGCCCGCGGCGAAATGCTCGAACATCGGGTTTCGTATCACATGCTCCGAAACGTAAACTAGAGTTTATCACACATGGTGGTTCGGTTGATGAGAAGCGTTTTCCCGACCTTGCTCAGGCTGAGAATCTGAGAGGAACTGGTAAAGGCCTTGGCCGCGCCGCTGTACTTTTTAACCTCACAGGTTTTGGCACCGCAGATGCCGTAGGCAGAGCCTCTCTCTAATTCTACGTTGAGGCTGAAAGACCCATCTCTTCGGATGCTCAAGTTCGCCAGTTTTCCCTCTTGTCGGCAACGGTATCGACCAATCGGGGGGCGACCGTCGTCGTAGCCGATGGTTGGATCGGGGGGTGTTGCCGACGATTTCTTTTTTCTCTTGTTCTTGCTGCCAACGGCTTTGGGATTTTTCTTGCCCGGGCGATTGGGTTTGGTGCGGCCAGGATATCGTGCCTTTGGATCTGGGCGGTATAGGTCTTGTCCAATGATTTCGTCCAGGACACCGGCTAAAATGGGGAACGCTGCCGGGTTTTCTGCGATGATTTCATTTGCGATGTTCGCGAGGTGGTCTCGGTCGTCTTGGGGGCAAAGTTTGAGGTAATCCTCATTGGCGCCCAATGTGGTTCGACCATCCGGGTACGTCCAAGGTAGAACGGCCGGTGCGAGATCGATGTCGAATTCGAAGTAAATCTTCCAATCTTTGGGCTCTCCTGAAACCTGAAAAGCCGATATTTTGCTCATTGCTTCGCAAATCCAGGCACGCTTGGGGGGCTTGGGGCTGGGAAGACGCAGATTCTGTCGAGAATCGTCCAAGTAGGCTTTGAGGTTTAGTTGTGGCTGAGATGGATTTTCCAAGTGCGCGAAACCCATGACTTCTTGTTTCAAAAGATGGCGGTCTCCTTCTCTGTTGGACTTGAGTCGTATAGGGACATCTGGATTGAGAGAAGGGAAGGTAGACTCGAAGGTGCCTCCTTCCGGAAGAGGGATGTAGTTATCGCAATCTATGTATTCGCCGCGATCAACGCGTTTGAGTTCCATTTTTGAATTCAGGGCGTGTGCGGTTAAGTCGCCGATGGCATAGGCCGCCAAAAGACCACCACCTGCGAGTAAAGCTGTTCCTGCCGTACCTTCCATTGAAAATGAGGCTCCGACCAAACCGCCGCCAGCAGCAGCCATGCCGATGTCGGCCCAAAACAATCCGTCGTTGGAATGCTTGAAGAGGTCGGTGGTGTGCCGAACCGCACGGCATCTTTTTTTAGACTGTACTTGGACGGTTAATCCCTCTTGTGCTTCACGTGGGTCCAAGGCTTCGAAAACAAACTCAGTGTCATTTTGGTCGGCTTCGGGATCTGGACTGAGTTGACCGGCTTTCTGCAAATTCAATCCTGCACAACGGCCGACTTTGCACGCATTTTTTGAATTGTGAGCGTTCAAGGTCAGACATCCTGCATTAAAAATTCCAAAGGATAGCAGCAGTGGGAAGGATAATTGGGTCGTTCGCATCAAGATCTCTCTGTAGCGTCAAGAATAGTTGTGTCAGAGTACATTTTATTGAGTGTCGCCAAGAAAAGCAAGTAAAGATATGTTTGGTGTTCTATTATCCGGAAGGAGTCTTTTGATTTTGGAGTTCGTACAATGCTTTTCCGGTTTTACTCCCGGTTTGAGCGTATCGTTGAGCGATTTCTGCTGGGGTGCCCACATCGAGAATCCGACCTCCTTTTTCTCCTCCCTCTGGTCCCATATCGAGAATGTAATCCGCGCGGGAAATCACATCGAGGTTGTGTTCGATCAGTACGACCATATGACCGGCATCCACCAAGGCGTGGAGCGCTTTGATTAATTTGGCGATATCGGAAAAGTGGAGTCCGGTTGTGGGTTCGTCGAGTAAGAAACACGTCTCCTTCGCTCGACTACCTTTGGCGAGGAATTTCGCAATTTTCATCCGTTGTGCTTCACCACCGCTGAGTTCATTTGCCGGCTGTCCGAGTCGAAGATAACCCAGTCCGATGTCTGACAGGGCTTGGAGACGGCGATAAATCCGTTTGTGGTTTTGAAAGAATTGAAGCGCTTCCGAGACGGAGAGATTGAGTACATCGGAAATACTCAGGCCTGACCACTTAATCTCGAGGGTTTGCGCATTGAAGCGCGTACCGTTGCAATGTTCGCACGGAAGCCAAATGTCGGACAAAAAGTGCATTTCGACAAGTGTGGCTCCCCGACCTTCGCAATGTACACATCGACCATCGGGTGTGTTGTAACTGAAGCGTCGTTTTTTCCAGCCCCGAGATTGCGCTTCCTTGGTGCTGGAGAAGAGTTCCCGTATGGGGTCCCAAATATCGCAATAGGAAACCGGTGTGGAGCGGGGTGATTTACCGATGGGACGTTGGGTTACGACTTGGTACGATTGAACGCCAGAGCGACTCTTCTTGCTGCACTTCGCTTCCAGCAGCGCGGCAAATTCTTCCATGATCAGCGTAGACTTTCCGGAGCCCGATACGCCGGTGACAGCCGTCAAGAGTCCGCGAGGCAATTTGGGTGAGACGGATTTGAGGTTGTGCTTGTCGGTCTGCGGCATGGGAATCCATTTTTGAGGCCGACGGGTTTTCGCACGCAAGGGAATAGACGCCGCGCCGCGAAGATACTGTCCAGTCAATCCTTTTTGGAGTCCCTGGGGGGGACCACTTTCAACAATCTGACCGCCATAGGCACCGGCGGCCGGTCCCATGTCAATGACGTAATCTGCAGAGCGGATCACGGATTCATCGTGTTCAACGATAACGATCGTATTGTCCAATTCTCGAAGTTGTTTCAAGGTGTGGATCAACTTTTGGGTGTCGCTGTGATGAAGACCGATGGTGGGTTCGTCGAGGACATAAATCGAACGAGACAGACCAGAGCCGAGTTGTGAGGCCAAGCGAATCCGTTGTGACTCCCCGCCCGAAAGGGTTTTGGCTCCGCGGTTGAGTTGGAGGTAGGAAAGACCGACGTCGGTGAGGAATTGCAATCGAGCGATCAGCTCTTTGGACACTTGTGCGGCTATTTTTTGTTCGGATTCCGTCAGAGAAAGGCTTTGCCAAAAAGAGAGAGCTTCTCCAATTCTCAATTCGCAGAGTTCCGAGATGTTTTTCCCTTGAATTTTGATCGCGGAGATTTCCTTTTTGAGCCTTTGTCCGTTGCAATCGGGGCATACCCCTTCCTTCCGAAGCCAGGTAGCATCGTTGCTCCAGGCATTGATCATTTTGTTAAGCCCTTCAAATGCGACTGTATCCTTGTATTTTCGCGCTCCTCTTTTATATGTGATGGGTAGTGGATGTGGGTGGCCGTGCATCAGCTCGTTTAAAAACGCGGGTGGCCAATTTTCAAAGGCCAAACTCATCGAAAGCCCGTGCGCTTTAAAAAGTGCTTTGATGAGGGCTCTAATCTTGGGGGAGGAGTGAAACGAAGCCCGAACCCAACCGTGTATCGCGTTCCAAATCGGCTTCTTGGGTTTTGGAAAAAGCTTCTGTAGATCGATTTCTTTTACGCGCCCCAAGCCGTTACAGCGCGGGCAGGCTCCCAAAATGGTGTTGAATGAAAAATGTCTTGGCGTGATTTTCTCCGGTAGCATTTTACCGTGGATCGAACATCGCATATCCCGTGCATATGAGAATTTGAGACCGCTTTTCTTTGTCTGAAAGAGGATTTGGTTCCGACCGATACCGTATCCTTTCTGCACGCCATCGCTCAGGCGAACCAAAGAGCTTCGTGCCGGATTGAGGCGATCGATAATGATCTGTGGATTGTGGAGCAATTCCTTTGGATCTTGTAGTTCCCTCTCCGAGTCATTGTCCCAACATCGTAGATATCCGGATTGCATGAGTTCCCCTGCGAGTATGTCACCCTCGAGCAGGCTAGTAAGCCAGCCCGCGTGAGGAGCATTTTCTTTGAGGTGGCGGGCAGCTTTGCTCGGCGAGTATGCTTGCATGGGGGTCTGGCAATGCGGGCAATGTGGTTTTCCGATGCGTGCGTAGAGCAGGCGAAAGAGATCGTATATTTCGGTTGCGGTAGCAACGGTCGAGCGTGGTGTATGACCTTTATTCCGTTGATCGATCGCAATGGCGGGTGCCAGTCCCGACGATTCGCGAAGCGGAGGACGCTGCATTCGCCCGAGAAATCGTCGCGCGTAGGTAGATAAGCTCTCTACATATCTGCGCTGTCCCTCTGCAAAAAGGGTATCAAAGGCAAGCGAGGTTTTTCCGGACCCAGAAGGACCTGTGATAATGCTGAGGCTTTGTTGTGGTATGCTGACGTCGACATTTTTTAGATTGTGTAAACTCGCCCCCTTGATCACGATATTTTTACTTCTGGGCTTGGTTTTGGTTTTAGCAGGCTTATGCTGCTGTATAAGGCTTTTTTGCAGTGCGCGACCGGTCGGTGTATCGAGCCTTGCTATTTCTTCAGGCGTGCCAACGCCAACGATATTCCCTCCTTCAAGTCCTCCTTTTGGCCCTAGATCTACAATGTGATCAGCGGCTTGGATCAGGTCGAGATCGTGTTCGATCACAACGATGGTATTTCCGGCGTGTACGAGTTTTTGAATGGCCTCGAGAAGACGGGCCACATCGGCCATATGGAGGCCTGTTGTTGGTTCGTCGAGAACATATAACGTCTTGCCGGTGCTCTTATTTTGGAGTTCGGAGGCGAGTTTGATCCGTTGTGCTTCTCCTCCGGACAGCGTCGTACTCGGCTGTCCGAGCTTCACGTAGCCCAAGCCCACATCGACGAGCAATTGTAAAGTGCGATGGATCTTTTTTTGATTCGCAAAAAAAACGCTGGCTTCCAAGATGGTCATTTCCAAAACGTCGAAAATATTTTTCCCTTTGTAGCGAATTTCGAGCGTTTCGTGGTTGAATCGATTTCCGTTACAACTCTCGCAAGGGAGCGTGACGTTGGATAGAAACTGCATGTCGATGGTTTTAAAACCCGCTCCTTCGCATTCGCTGCAGCGCCCACCGCCTCTCTCTCCGGAAACATTGAACGAAAATCGACTCTTGGTGTATCCTCTTCGTTTGGCTTCCAAGGTTTGAGAGAAGAGTTCTCGAATGGGAAGCATCATTTTGGTATAGGTTGCTGGGTTTGACCGCGGTGTTCGCCCGATGGGGGACTGATCGATTTTTATGAGTTTATCGATGTGCTTCAGACCCTTCAATTGCTGATATGCACCCGGTATAACGCTCTTTTGATGCAACTTTTTTTCGATGACTCGGCAGAGGGTCTTCTCGATGAGGGTCGATTTTCAGGAGCCCGATACACCGGTTATCACGGTCAAAACACCGATTGGGATTTTGAGATTGACTTGCTTTAGGTTGTGTTCAGATGCGCCGAGTAGCTGAATCCACTTGGGACCCGCTTTTCGGCGCTTTTCGGGTCTTGGCACTTTTAGTTCACCTCGAAGATATCGAGCGGTGAGCGCGTCGGATTTCCAAAATTGTTTGGCGGATCCGCTCGCTACGATCATCCCACCCTCCGTACCGGCTGCGGGGCCCAATTCGATAAGATGATCGGCGGCGGCCATCATCAAGGGGTCGTGTTCGACGACGAGGATCGAATTGCCTTTGTCTCGGAGAGCCATGAGCGCTTTGATCAAGTTTGCCTGATCTTGCTGGTGCAAACCGATACTCGGCTCGTCCAAAACGTACGTCACGCCTTGTAGACCCGATCCGACTTGCGCCGCTAAACGGATTCGTTGTCCTTCCCCTCCGGACAGAGTCGCTGCGCTTCGGTTGAAGGAGAGATAGTCCAAGCCGAGTTCAGAGAGAAAGTGTAATCTCCGTCTCATTTCG
>JAYYRF010000690.1:0-2625 GCA_036127535.1 Myxococcota bacterium
GATTTTGCTAATGGTAAAGAAGGCGAAAAGCCTCGGATGAACCAATGGCGAAAAGCAATCTGCGAGGCTACTGGATTAAAGGATGGGATAGAGGTTATCTCTCGCGTATCAAGCGACTTCGATGATATGGAAGAAACTCAAAAAGCGAGAGACGGTATTCCTACTCTTCGAACAAACCCAAATAAGATTATCAAGGAGATGAGAGATAACGGCTTAAAGGTAATTCTTTGTTCTCCTTGGAACCAAGTCGCGTTTTCTTACGAAGAAGAACCATTCGACGCAACAATAAATATCTATCTTGGTAACTACACCCACGCCGAAGACATAGAACAAGGTTTTCGAAGATGGAGAAGGACTGAAGAGCATTATTTCCTAATTTCTTCTCGGAAAAGCTATTTTGGAAAAAATGACATAAAAGAGACTTTCGGGGAAATTATATCGAGTTATCCCCGCTCAAGAGAGGAAAAGGCTCGTATAGAGATTCATTCGAATCTCACGAATAGCTATTTTATGCGGACCGAGAATCCTTATTGCCACTTCCATATTCATATGGATGCGAAGCAAAAGGTTATCGAGAAACTAAAACCCTCTTGGGGTCTTGCTAAATATCAAAGATTGTTAAAGCAAGCGGAAGAAGATGCCGAAGAGGAATGGTTTGAGATTCACAAAAATGCTTCGGAAAATCTCAAGAAATTCTATCTCTTCGGAGATTGTGTTTTAGAGAGGGTATCGATTGAGGATATATCTTCGATAACGCGAGAGGATTTGAAAAGAATATCGTCTTTCAAGCAAGAGCATTGTCGCGCTTTATGTCAGAGATTCTTGTGGGATGAATCGCAAGCGATGGATATGAATCGGATGGAGGAGGAAAAATTTTACTTTCTTCATTGGGAATTGTGGAAAGCATCGATTGACGTTTTAAGACCATATATCGATGGGAAGGAAAATCATTTGTTCGATTGGTTAATCTCACCAAGCCGAGAATTGTCCTTTCATTACGATAACACCGACGAATCAAACAACCTAAAAAGATTCGTCAAAGCTAATTCGTCGCAATTGAAGAATAGCCTCAAGTCTCAATGGCTCTCTCGAATGAATAAAAAATGGTATGAAACGCCAAGCTTGCTATTCGAACATATCGCCTTTTTGCTTTTCCTTGATTTTGAGAAAACTGAACGGAATAGCAAATACACCATTCCAGAAATTACAAAAGAAATGGTTAAGGAATATGGAATTACCTATCGAGGAAGGTCTAAGCAAGCCAAAGAGGAAATACTTGCGCGATACCGACAAAGGAAAAGAAGCGGTAAGAAGCTATCCCTAAACGAAAAAAGATACGAATCCACTCTTGGACCAATCTATACGTTTAAAAAAAGGAAATACGCCCCTCTCCAGGTTGTTGAAGCTTTAGAGGACCATCTTGAGAAAAGACGATTTGAAGAGGGCGAAGAGGAAAATATTTCGCATAAAGATTCATCTTTATAGATAGATGCGAAATTTTTTCAAGAATGAACGAACTCACTAAATGATTATCGATATTAAGAAAGATAAGAAAGACGCTGATGATTGGGAAAACTCCGAATCTGAAGAGTCTATTTCGTTGAATGAAATCGTTCATATGGCGAGAAACGGTATTACCTATTGCGAGGAATATTGTGCCTCTCGCGAATATACGGGTGAAAACCGTTGCTATTGTATTCGGTCACGTTTTCCAACGCCCGAACATTACGAACTGTATTTAATGGCAAGGCATCAATTCAAGAAATATCTTGCTTTGGGAATGCTTGCGATGGCGGTTGATGAAACCGAATTAGGAGAAAAAGAAGATGATAAGACTTAAGGAATTATCGAGTGAAGCGAGAGGAATACTCGTTAAAGCTATTCCTTTGTATCGGCAAAAGGAATTTTGGGAAGACAAAGAGTATATCAAGCTATACCAAGAATTTTTGGGAGCGACGAAGACCGTCGATAATCCTCCAGGCTTCAACAAATTTAATTTGGCAATCCTTCAAATGAAAAGAGCAATGCCAATACTTACTTACAAAGATTACGACAAAGGGCAAGAACACGATTTTGACATTGTGACGAAGAACCATATCGGCTCAATCGTTAGAAACGCCCGAAGAGGAGAAAACTAAAATGATGGTTGAATATTCAGATAAAGCGATTATCGACCTCCAATCTCAACGGGAACAATTCCTCTCCGAGATTGAGAAGCTTCAAAATAATTCGCTTGAGAGACAAAAGAAACGAGGCGAGCTTACCGACGCGATTAGAGAAAAGGAAGCCGAGCTTACTTCGTTCCAAGAAGAGAGCCAGAAAAACCAAACCGAGCTCAATCTTGCGACAAGGGATTTAAACGTAGCGAAAGCGCGATTATCGGAAGTGGATACGAAGATTAAAGAACAAGAAAAAGCCAAAACGGTAAAGGAGCTTTTCGATAAGCAACCGAGCTTTTATGAATCGTTGGAAAAGGTATACAAAAAGCAAACGACCGATTCCTTGGATGGGCTTCAAGAATTTGGTTCGTTTATAGACGTTTCGGATTTTATGAAAATAATCCGACAGAATATTGATTCATTGGAGTTTAACCGGAGAGCAATCGAAATAAGGTCGATGAAGAGT
>JAYYRF010000691.1:0-10205 GCA_036127535.1 Myxococcota bacterium
AAGAATTTGCACCCACCTTGCATGTATTGGTCACTCTTTCTGTACTGGAATTTATGTTGGGTCTTTTAATGGGTTGGCTCGTAAATTTGGTTTTTTCCGGGGTATCGATGGGCATGGAGTTAATATCCACTCAAATCGGTATGGCTGCTGCAAAGCAATTTAATCCATCTATGTCTACCTCCCAAAGTGCCTTGGGGAGTTTGGCCATCTTGTTGGCCATCGGTACCTTTTTGGGTATGGATCTCCATTTACAGATGATTCAGATCCTTGGAAATTCATTTCACCAAATACCACCAGGAGAAGTTGGGGATATTGTGCGAGGGATGTCTTTTTGGGTTGAGTACTCTTCCGTTATCGTTAACTACAGCATGCAGATTGGTGCTCCCATTATGGGATTTGTATTTTTAAATAATTTCTTTTTGGCGATGCTATCTCGTCTTGCGCCATCGATGAATGTATTCTTCAGTGTAGGATTCCTGGTTTCTATGATTGGTGGAATGATTCTGTTCGCATTAATGCTTCCCATGCTGTTTGATTATATTATACGAATATGTGAAGATGCAATTCGAGAGATTTTCGTGCTTCTCGATGTGATTGGGAGACGCTAATGGCTGATGACGAATCGGCAGGTGAAAAAACCCATGAACCCACGGGTAAAAGATTACAAGAGGCGAGGGAGAAAGGAAACGTTCCCAAATCCAATGATATATTTGGTTTGGTGTCCATAGCCGTCGGCGTTGGTATGGTATTGGTCTTTCAGGGACTGATCGGTCGTCGAGTCATGGTTTTTACTGAGCATGTATACAGCGAAATACCCAACAATGACTATGGAATGGATGAGTTTTTCGAACTTTTATATGTAGCTCTTATCGCAATAGCACAAGTGATTTTGCCCATACTCATTGCTTTAGCAGTTGTGAGTGTTGTTTTGGGATTGATACAGATGCGATTCATACTCCCCAAAGAGTCGCTGAAGTTCAATTTGAAAAAGCTTGATCCCATCGCTGGTTTCAAGGAAAAGTTTTTTTCTATCCAGCCTATTGTTGAATTGGCGAAGGGGGTACTCAAGCTTTTCCTCTTGGGCTGGCTCGTTTGGGACGCGATATCCGATCGGCTGTTCGAACTTCCCGCCTTGCTCAATGCCAGTTCAGAAGAGCAGATCTCGGTTTTGACGGAACTTGCGTTTGCAATATTTTGGCGGGCGCTGGTGATTGGGATTTTGGCTTACATTTTGGATTATGCTTACAGTTGGTACAAAATTCGCCAAGAACTCATGATGACACACCAAGAGATCAAAGATGAGTATAAAGATTCAGAAGGAGATCCGCTTTTAAAAGGAAAACGAAAACAGCGTCAATACGAGATTGCAATGGGCACATTCATGCAAAAAGTACCAGAGTCTGATGTTGTACTTACAAATCCAACCCATTTTGCGGTTGCTCTCCGGTACCGCAAAGAAGAAGCAGAAGCCCCAATTGTAATGGCGAAAGGAATCGATTTTTTGGCTTTCCGAATTCGAGACATCGCCAAGTCGCATGATATCGTGATCGTTGAAAATCCGCCGCTGGCTCGTGCTCTTTACTACAATGCTAAAGAGGGGCAAATGATACCCCCGGAGTTTTATTCTGCCGTCGCTGAAATTTTAGCGATGGTGTATCGCAAGCGTTATCGCTCGCTCTTGTAGCGAATCAATATTCCCAACTCAGCGCCATCGAAACCGTGCTCAAAGAAGAGAAAACGTGGCGATAGTCTACTTGAAACGAGAAGTCGTGGCTATTGAGTTTGAGACCCCCGTTTAGAAAGACTTGGCTCAATTCCTCGGTGAAGTATGTACTGGAAGAAAATCCGCTAATCGGTCCGATGGAAAGAGAGTCTTGAGAGGCGCCGGATATTTTTGGACTCACATGTGTATTGATTGCACCAACGGCCACAAAGGGGGCTATCGTAGAGGTTGTCATTCCTTTTAGATAGCCAAAACCAAACTCTTTGCTCAAGATCGCAGTATAGTCGATGGTGCCCAGATGAAACTCCGGACCGCCAATATATGCGTTATACCCGACTTGAAGTGCAATATCCGGCGCGATGTGGTAGCCCTCTACGGGGGCAATCCGTGCTGCGGCGCCAAAGGTACTCTGACGCGAGAACAAAATATATCCCATAGAAAGGCTTATTTCTGATGATAAGGGAAGTCCTTTGCGCAGTTGGAGCCTGGGGATGCACAAGATGGGGAAAATATCCTCGTCCGGAGTCATCAAAGCCCATGCCGAGGGGTTATTGTCGATCGTTTTGTCGGCGTCTATAAAAGAAAAGCTTTGGTGGAGGGTTAGCTCAAAGCCCCAAATTCCCATGGTGCGCGCAGGCTGTATGGATGTTGCGATGGCCGCTCCGAGCTGTTTGCTAACCTGCATATAGGCAGCTTGATGAGAAGTACTGCTCGTATAAGGACGACCATCCCAGTCCAGCATAGCGGTTAGACGAAGGTCATCGAAGTCTGCAAGTGCATTGTTTAGGAGTAAGAGAAGCATACGTTTTACTTGGCTGTTGGTTTTTCTATTTTAACATCGCTTAACCAAGAATAATCGACTTGTTGGCCATCGACCAAAACAAATTTGGGTCGCCAAGTTTCTTTGCGGGTTAGCCAAAATGCTCCACCCCACATTGTTGCGGCTTCTGCTGCCACAAATCCCAATGAACCCGACAGAACTGCTTGTGGTACACCACCCAACCTTTTTTCCAGGAGAAGAGCTTGAAAGGCCTCTCGGGCACCTTCCCCAGCGATGGTAGGGGATAAAATCGTTGCGAGGATTTGGATGTTGGAACCAAATACGATCGGCCAAAACTCCGTCATGGAAATCGCGATGGCTCCAATGGCAATCGCCGTAAAAAAATACACAACGGCGGTCGTAAAGTGGGTGAGAAATTTGGCGATCAAAGTCATTGTAATTAGCGTGAGTTGCCCGTCATATGCGGCAACGGCATCCGTAAAATCGATCAACTTCTTTTGGACTCTTTGGGGAAAGAGACGGGTAACGGGTTTGGTAAGAGAGAGGAATAGTTGTGGTTTGACCAATCCTAAGATCACAGACGCTGAGACCCCACCGGCACAGACGAGAATGGCAGTTGCCATTACCGAAGCAGATTCGGGTTTGTTTAGTTTTTCCGCTACGTCGACAATGACTTGGTAGCCAAAGGGGAGTGTAATGACCATTCCAATGAAGAGGCCGGTGATACCGATAAATTTTTCCAAGATTTTTGCGACACCCACCCGTGTAATTTGGTTGGAATAGCGCGAAGCTTCATAGAAGGTATAGCTATCGAGACCGATAGTACTCGGTAGAAACGTGCCGATAAAGCGGCCGATCAAAAACGCAGTGAGTGTCGCGCTCCAATACGGTTGTTCTATCCTTTGTCCTTTCAGTAGAAGATGCCACGCATATGCGGAACTCATCACCCCAAAAAACTTAATGAGCATCGCCAAAAAGGCGAACAAGATAAAGGTATTGCGATCGACTTGATCAATATATAAGACGATCGCGCGGTAAATCGGCTGTTTATTGGTTGGTCGAATTGTCTCTTCTTGAATTCGAACCCTATATTCGCCATCAGGTAGAGCAACGCTGACGGTGTGAACGCTCCTCTTCGGGGGGATCTCCAGAGAAAGAGACGCTTTTTGGTCGAGGCTAAAAATTTCAAGTTGCGTGGTTTGGGGTGCATCCGCGCGGCTCGCAACATGTATTTCTGCGGTTCCCTCATCTACGATTTGGACATCGGTTTCGATTGGGTGGCGCAAAAGCGCCAAGATTCCCACAATGGTAAAGAGAAGTTTAGCCAAAAAGGAAAGCCACTTCTTGGGACGAAGAGCCAATGATTTTCGCGCGTATAAGAACAACAAGATGCACAAAGGCAGTACGATAATACTTAAAAAGCCAAGCTTTCCATACCAAGCTTGGTACGTCAGTAAGAAAAAAAGCGAGGAACTCAGCAGTAAAGATAGGAGAGATGGTATTGGCATGAATACAGATCCTTATCCACCAATCTTTGTCATGATTCCTTGAAAGGTACTTCCCGAATCAACATTGCAAAAGTGTCCCTCAGCTTTACCGTATACTTGGGATTGAATCTGCTCTGCAATTTTGGTATCCGTTGCGCCTGCGCGAAGAAGATCTCGCAACGACGGTACATCTTCGTGCGCCAAACAGGTTCGTAACGAACCGTTCGACATTAGGCGAAGGCGATTACAGCCTTGGCAAAACCGTTTGGATAGGGGGGAAATGAAGCCAACGTTTAGGTTGAGTTCTGGGATAAAGTATGGAACCGCGGGACCGGTGGTTTTATTTTTAAGTTGTGGTATGAGGGTATACTTTGTAGAAATTTGGTTTCGGATCTCCTCTTCTGTTACGCATTGATACCAGCGCGCTTCGAAAGGCATATATTCGATAAATCGCAGAGAGAGTTGATGTTCTGAGCAGTAGGAAAGCAGCGACCAAAGATCGCGATCGTTGATGCCTTTGAGTAAAACGGCATTGATTTTGATATTGCGAAATCCGACCTTTTTTGCTTCTTGAATCCCCGTAAGAACCGGTTCTAACGAAAAGCCGCGACTGAGTTTCTGGAACGTTTGCGGATCCAATGTGTCGAGAGAAACATTTAAACGGCTCAATCCGGCACTCAACAAGGGTTTAGCGAGCTTTTTGAGCGTGTAGCCATTGGTTGTCATGTTGATCTCTTCAATTCCCAGGATATGTTTTAATAGAAAGATGAGTCGTGCAATATCTGCACGCATGGTTGGTTCACCACCGGTAATTCTGATTTTTTTGATCCCGAGGGCACCGAAAATATGGACGACCCGTGCGATCTCCTCGTATGTCAGCAGATCGGATCTATCTTGCCATTGAACGCCTTCCTTGGGAAGGCAATAGACACATCTAAAATTGCACCGATCGGTAATACTCAGGCGAAGATAGGTATGGGCGCGTCCAAAGGAGTCGAGGAGGGTCATGTAAACAATATCTCTTGAACCTGTTTGCCGATGCTGAGAAAGGGTTCTGAAATTGGATCGGTCGATAAAGCAGCCGGAACACCCAAATCACCGCCTAAGCGTATGCCTTCTTCTAGCGGAATCTGGGCGAGCAACGGAACCGAATATTGTTCTGCAGTACTTTTACCGCCACCCGAGCCGAAAGGATAAAGCCTTTGATCTTCGTTTACCTGAATATATGACATGTTTTCTACGATGCCCAAGATGGGTACATCGAGTTTTCGAAACATCTCCACACCGCGAACAGCGTCTATCGTTGCGATTTTTTGTGGTGTAGTGACGATAACAGCCCCATCGATGGGCACTGCCTGAATCATTGTTAACTGGGCGTCTCCTGTTCCTGGCGGGAGGTCTACCACGAGAACATCCAATTCTCCCCAAGCGACGTTTTGGAAAAATTGTTTGATCACACCCATGACCATCGGGCCTCTCCAAATTACCGGTTCCTTATCATCGATCATAAAGCCCATGGATATGCACGGAATGCCATAGGCTTCCTTTGGGATGATTTGTCTTTGATCGTTGGCGATCGGCTGGCCAGATACGCGCATCATCGTGGGTAAGCTAGGGCCGTATACATCTGCATCCATCAAGCCAACGGAAAGATCGTGGCGCTTGAGGGCAATGGCGAGGTTGGTGGCGACGGTGGACTTTCCCACCCCTCCTTTTCCGCTTGCAACAGCGATGATGCGCTTAATGCCAGGAAGAGGCATCTTCTTGATAGGGCCGCCGTGTGGTCCCATACCTGGACCACTCATACCTGTGACTGGATCGGATTTTTTAGGATCGGGCTGAGGCGGGGGACTGCTTAGCGATTGAATGTCGATTGTGCCGTTCCAGCCTATTTTACGGATTTGATTCGTAAGAGCCTGTGTAACGCGCGTTTTCTCTTCTGGTGTATGTTCCTTGGAAAAGAGTAAACCGACGGATAGCGCTTCTCCGTCCAGTATTGCCTCCTTGATAATTTTGGCCATCCAAATGCTTCGTCCTGTTTGGGGATCCCGAACGCGGGTTGCTGCAGGCTCTATAATCGCGAGTGCTTCTTTTGCTAACATATGCGAATTCCTTATCGTTGAGACCAGCTCAATAGTAATGATGCGATGGCTTGTTTTACGGTTCCCATCGATTTTTCTTTTTTACCATCCCAAGAGAAGACATGTCCTGAAATCTGATAGTAGACTGTTTGTTGCTCCAAGGCAAAGAGAGTTCCGCTTTGAGGAGCTTCTTTGTTGGTACGTTGGAGTGTGATCTTATCGAAGGAACGATCTATACTGGGTAGCCATTCGGTACCGGTAGAACAGACGATTCCGACTCTGTTCGGTGATCGATGCAGGGCGATTATCTCTACAAAGGGATCGGCATCTCCAATGAGAATCGCTTTGCTGGTCGGCCTTCGCAGATCGGGATATCCAAAGAGGACGTAGATCTTACCCGAATGTAGTCGAACGGCTTTTCGCTCTCCTGCTCCTTCCAACACGTTGCGGGCGGGCGCAATTTGACTGATGGATTCCGGTATGGTTGCCCATATTTCGGATTCAATCTTACCTCCGATTGCTTTAAGACCGGACTGCCAACCGGAGCCGATCGGTTCCGAAGGTTCACGAGGAAGGTCGGCATTCGGTGTTTCTATAACGGTAATGTGATCGACAAAGGTTTGTCTCTCCGCTTCGGGTTCAAAGTCATCTATCATTGCCGGACGAGGTAGATGATTCAAAAGTGCGTTCAGAGAGCGCAACATAACTTGGTCGGCTGGAAGAATTAGGACGATGCTTTCTCCCTTTGCTCCTACAAGTACTTGCTTAAAGGGATCTTGGGCGCACAGAGAGTGTTCAGCACTGCGAAAACGATGCGTCAGAGAGCTCGAAATTCGCGTATCCTCTGATTGTGTGATCCCTGTTTCTGATTCGCACAAAATTAAGTAAGTGTTTGCTTCTCCCAAGGATTGAAAGGCCTCGTGTAGATCGGTATAGGTCTGTAGATTTTGAATGCTCAGACCCGCTTGTGTGAGAAACCTTCGAAGCTCGTTGGGTTGAAATGACAATTGATGAGAGTAAATCACATTAAGGATCGTCATTGGTTTTCCTTTAGATTTTGCGGGGTATTTATATTGACCAATTCGTATTTCGGTATTTTCAATCTTTCGCTCTTCTTTACAAAGTTCATAACACTTAAAGATTGCTCTGCATAGTGGAGGGCATGTTTTGCAAGTGTTTTGGGGAAAATTCCGAGTAGGGGTTGGCTTTGAGCGTCAGAGTAGGTTGTGGTGAATATCTCTTTGGAGCGAAGTCTTTTGAAGGTCGCTTCAGACACAAAGGGTAGATCGCACGGTGTGATGATGGAAAGCGGAGCGGAGCTGTGTTCCAATGCTGTATGTACACCAAAAAGGGGATGAAACGTGGATTGTGGTTCCATAATTTGGGGTATCGCTAACGGAAGAGTTTCCTTGACCACGGCATAGACGTGTGAAAAACCGGCGCGATAGAGACTTTGAGAGATATACTGAGCCATGGCTATTCCCCGAAAAGGCAGCAAGGCTTTATCTCGACCCATTCGTTTGCTCTGACCACCGCACAGAATGTATGCGTTCATATCAAGAGTCCGGTATCAGAATGGCGTCTAGAGTTGTGCCTTTGGGGTAAAAGTGTGTGTTTGCGGGCAGTTTAATTAAGGCATTGGCCTTCGCGATACTCGATAGCCAAGCGGAGCTTTGATTACCGGTCAAAAAAGCGGTGTCTCGATTCTCTGATAATGTCACCCGCACAAACTCTGTACGCCCATGCTTTTTGTGTATATCCATACCGAGCTTAACGGGAACGGTCGGTAAAAAAATATTCGGTGCTCCCAAAGCCCTTCTTAAGATCGGTCGCACAAACATCCAAAAAGAGACCAAGCATGATACAGGGTTACCCGGAAGACCAAAAATAGGGATGGGGCCAAGAGAACCGAGCGCGAGAGGTTTTCCAGGCTTCATTCGTACCTTCCAAAAATGAATGCTCGCTCCGAGTTGTGAAAGGCTGTCTTTGACCAGATCGTAGTCTCCCACGCTCACGCCTCCAGTGGATACGATTAGATCTGCTCCGAGAGATTGGGCTTTGCGAAAAGACTCCGTGATACTGGCGGTTGAGTCTCTTGCGATACCACAGTCGATCACTTCTCCACCCGCTTCTTGTACAGCAGCTTGAAGAGCCAGCGTGTTTGACGACCAAATCTCACCTCTATGTAAATGGGATTGCTGATCGCGGAGTCGAAGTTCGTCTCCAGTCGCGATTAAAGCAACCTTTGGCGGCTGGTAGACGGGTAAAGATGGAAGTCCCAAGGCCGCACACAAACCGACAAGACCAATATTAACTTGGTCACCTTTGGATGCGATCTGCATACCTTCTTGCAACTCCTCTCCCTTTCTACGAATATTGGCTCCGAGGGTCGGTAGGGATTCAATTTGAATGATACGTTTTGATATACCCGTTGTATTCTCTTGAATTACAACGGTGTCTGCACCTTCCGGAAGAGGAGCGCCTGTCATAATACGAGCGGCTTCTCCCTTTTTCACACTCTTGGAAGGGCTTTTCCCCGCGGGGATGACGTCTACGATTTCCAACTGGCAGGGCAGAGACGAAATGTCCTTACGACAGATGGCGTATCCGTCCATAGCGCTGTTGTCCCAATACGGTAAACTTTGCGGCGTGTAAAGATTCTCTGATAAGTAACGTCCAGGGGTGCCGTTCAGATCCATTTGCATCTTTCGGCGGGGGACAGATATGTCGAGGCAGCGAGCAAGAGCGTCTTCGAAGGAAAGCATAGCGGATTACTTTTTGACTTTTAGCTTTTGACCGACATATATCGTATCTTTTTTCAGTTTATTCCACTTTTTCAGATCGCTTATAGAGCAGCCGTACTTTTTAGCGATTCGCGCGAGGTTGTCACCCTTTTTGACTTTATAAGTCTTCCAGCTGCTTGCACTCTTCTTGGGTGCAAATAGCTTTAGCTTTTGTCCGACATAAATTTTGTCGGCATTTTTTAGGTTGTTCCATTTGATTAATTCACTGCTCTTCAGACGGTAGCGCTTCGCTATTTTTTGGAGATTATCTCCTTTTTTGACGGTGTGATATTTGATTTTAGGTTTTTTGGGTTTGCTTTTCTTCTTGCTCTTTTTTAGTTCTTGAAGCTGTTGGGGACTCACCTCTCCGGTTGGAATGATGAGTACGGTTCCGACACCAATGCGATTGGGGTTTCGAATTTTGTTGGCGACTTGAATAGAGCCGACGCTAATACCGTACTTGCTCGCGATACGACCCAAAGACTCTCCTTTTTTTACTTTGTGCTGTCGATAGGTTAGGCGTTTTGCCTTTGGAATTTTTGCCAAAGCTTTTTGAAACGCCTCTGGGTTCGGGACGCGAACTTTTTGCTTTTTGGGGGACGGGGGAAGGGCCCATTGTTTAAACTTTGGGTTGAGTCTTTTAAATTCCTTTTCGCTGATGCCAGCACATTTGGCGAGGACATCCAAACTGATGCTTGGGCCTGCATTGACCAAATGGGTTTCGGGGAGAGGGTTTTCTGGATAGGCGGTAAAACCATACTTTTTGGGATTCTTACCAATGATGGTGGCAGCGATAATTTTGGGAACATAATTATCGGTTTCCGATGGAAAGGCTCCTTTTTTCACCAGTGTCCAAAAGTCTTTGGTACCGTATTTTTTGATTCTACGACTTACACGTCCTGGACCGCCGTTATATGCTGCCCATGCGAGGTACCAGTCGTCATATTGTCGATACAGGCGGGATAAAAATTGAATGGCCGCATCGGTTGCCAACTCGGGGTCTCTGCGTTCATCTACCCACCAGTCTATCCGTAGACCGTGCTCTTTACCGGTAGAAGAGATGAATTGCCACAAACCAACGGCGGCCGCTTTGGAGCGTGCATGGGTTGAGTAACCGCTCTCTATCATAGATAGGTAGATTAAGTCTTGTGGCAGTCCGGCCGCTTTGAGCTTTTGTTTCATCATGGGAGTGAACTGCGGTGCCCGTTTGAGCCAGCGTTGGTAATACTTTTTTCCAGGCCCCTTAAAGTATCGGATCCATCTATTGACGTCTTGATTGATGACAATCGGGATATCGTACTCTAAATCGTTGGTTTCAGCGATCAGCTGCTTGGAAGCCAAGCTCTCCTT
>JAYYRF010000692.1:0-21577 GCA_036127535.1 Myxococcota bacterium
GTTCGGGTTTTAATACCTTTTGCTGCTGCTCCACTTTGGGCTGAACCGGTGGCGTTTCATTTGATGTACTGTCTCCACACGCCAAAAAGAATAAAGAGGGTAATATCATGTCTACAATCCTTTTCCGGTAGAACCAAAACCACCTTCTCCCCTTTCCGTATCATTCAATGAGGAGACCGCTTCCAGTTTTACCTGTACAATGGGGGCTATAATTAATTGTGCGATGCGCATACCGCGCTCAATGTGAAAATCTTCCGACCCGAGGTTGATCAACAAGACTTTGATCTCCCCGCGATAGTCTGCGTCTATCGTTCCCGGTGCATTGGGAATGCCAATACCATGGCGAAAAGCAAGACCGCTTCTCGGTCGAACTTGACCTTCAAAACCCAGCGGAATCGCCATCTTTAAACCCGTGGGAACCGCCACACGTTGCAGCGGTGCAAGAACCAAAGGCTCTTGCACCGCTGCGCGCAGATCCATTCCCGCCGCGGCCTTACTTTGATACGCTGGCAAGGGAAGCCCTTTGCCATGCGGTAGAACGACGACGGATATATTCATTATCCCTGCTCTAGGAGAGCCTGCTTACGAGAAAGACGAAGCTTCCCAGAGTGATCGGGCGGTATGACGCGAACCAATATGTCTTGTCCTTCTTTCACGAAATCCGCCACGTTGGGTACGCGAGAAACATCGAGTTCGCTTTTGTGAACCAATCCCTCGATTCCAGGAAGAATTTCGACAAAGGCACCAAACTCGACGACACGCTTAACCACACCCATGTACATTTTTCCAATTTCAGGCTCTTGCACGATTTCTCGAATCCGATCTTCCGCTCCTTTGGCTGCCTCAGCAGAGGTTGCCGCAATGTCGATGCGACCATCATCGTTGGTAATAATTTTGACGTTAAACTCGTCTTGGATGCTTCGTATGACGCGACCACCAGGACCGATAATGTCACGAATCTTATCCACTTTGATTTGAATCGTCGTAATCCGTGGTGCGTGCGCAGAGAAGTCATCTCGTGGACCAGCGATCACCTCATCCATCTTGTCGAGGATATGGCTTAATCCGGCCTTTGCTTGGTTCATTGCTTTGCGCATCACATCTCGAGGAATCGAACCGAGTTTGGTATCCATTTGGAATGCGGTAATCCCTTTTCGTGAACCGGTCACTTTAAAGTCCATGTCTCCGAGATGATCTTCGTCTCCAAGAATATCGGAGAGTACAGCGTAGGTTTCACCTTCTTTGATCAGACCCATCGCAATACCGGCAACCGCCGCCTTTAGGGGGACACCCGCATCGAAAAGCGAGAGGCTGCTACCGCATACCGTTGCCATCGAAGAGGAACCGTTGGACTCTAAAATGTCTGCGGAACAACGGAGAACGTAAGGAAAATCTTCTTCTGCAGGAAGAACCGGTATCAATGCACGATGCGCTAAGGCACCATGACCGATTTCGCGACGCTTCGGCCCACCCATTCGATATGCCTCTCCGGTACAGAAAGGAGGGAAGTTGTACTGAAGCATCCAACGTCTTTCTCCGTGGAAATTCGCGAAGTCGATTCGCTGGGAATCCGCCGCAACGCCCATGGTTGCAGAAACGAAGGATTGTGTCTCACCACGGGTGAAAAAGGCCGACCCGTGTGTTCTCGGTGCAACACCAACTTCTACGGCGATCGATCGAATCTCATCGGTTGCACGTCCATCGATACGGATGCCTTCTTGCGCGACCTTGGTTCGCATGATCGATCGCAATGTCGCTTCCCAACTGGACTTTCCTTCTTTGGTCAGACGCTCGATCTCTTCTTCGGACTCTTCTCCTTCGACAAGTTGTTCGATTAGAGCATTGCGAGCCGCTTTGAGTGCCGAGCCTCGCTCGTGCTTTCCTTCGGTCGCCAGGGCAGTCACCAAAGCGGCTTCCGAGCCCAACGCCAACATCTTTTGATGAACGGCATCATCTGCTTTCGCCTTTTCTGGAAGTTCAAACTTTTCTTTGCCGGCCAAACCACGAAGTTCTTCGATCACCGCGATGATCTTTTGGATTTCGGCAAAGGCCAACTCCATCGCATCCATCATGGAATCTTCATCCACTTCGTTTCCACCACCTTCAACCATGGAAATACCGTCGCGAGAGCCCGCGACGACCAGATTGATATCAGCGGCTTCGCTTTGCGATACGCTCGGATTCACAACGAATTCTCCGTTTACTCTGGAGATCCGTACACCGGCAATGGCCTGCTCTACGGGGATGTCGCTAATCGCGACCGCGGCTGCGGCTCCACAAATGGACAATACATCCGTATCACTTGCGGGATCGTAGGACATGACGGTGGTAATAATTTGAAGTTCGCGTCCCAAGTGCTTGGGAAATTGTGGACGCATCGGACGATCGATCAAACGAGAAGCCAGCGTTTCACGCTCATTGGGGCGTCCTTCTCTCTTTAAAAAGCCGCCGGGGATCATTCCAAACGATGCCGTTCGATCCTGATAAGCGACTGTTAGTGGTAAAAAGTCAAAGTTTACGGGCTGACCAACACAAGCGGTGACCAAAACCATACTGTCGTCTTGACGAACGACAACGGAAC
Source organism: Myxococcota bacterium (assembly GCA_036127535.1). GTDB lineage: Bacteria > Myxococcota_A > UBA796 > UBA796 > UBA796. The sequence continues at coordinate 2,582 of JAYYRF010000692.1, forward strand.
CATTGGCCTGCTTGGCCAAACGTCCCGTCTCAATAGTCAGGGGACGTCCCCCGATGTCAACAGAAACAACGTGATGTTGCATTTTTTTACTCCTTTTGGGTTTTTAACTTTGCTTTCGTTTCCCACAGAGCCATGGAGTGTGAGCGGCGTTTTTTAGACGCTCAGACCGCAAGGATCTATGAAAAAACATTTCGCAAAGTCGTATGAAAAACATGTTTAAAATATTAAAAGGCGACTGAAAGCCGCCAAAATTCTTATCTTCGAAGTCCGAGTCTTTTTATTAGGGTTTTATATCGCTCCGTATCTACTTTTTTAACGTACTTGAGCAGTCGTCTTCGCTGACCAACCAACTTGAGCAATCCACGACGAGAGTGGTGGTCTTTGTGGTGGACTTTTACGTGATCAGTGAGGTAGCGGATTCTTTCGGTTAAGAGCGCAACTTGAACTTCAGGGGAACCGGTGTCATTTTCGTCTAACTGATACTCTTTGATGAGTTCAGCTTTTCTAATTGGTGTCATCGCCATTTTTTTCTCCTTTATCTTGAATCCGTATCAAGCAGCCAATATACTTGAGGCGAATACAAGTGAGCCGCTCTGATCGGAATATAGACAACCTTTATTATCCGATTCGTCTTTTTTGTCAACCGCAGGAGAAAAGAATGTGCGTTCTTCTTCAACGCCACCTCAAAGAGGAATATTGCCGTTTTCTTTCCGGAAAAATTTCCGTGTTCTATCTTCATTCTGATCGGCCTGCTCCAACCGAGTTAAAACCCTACTTAGACCATCTCAAAAGGAGTTCTCTTCTTTTATGATCGACATTGGGATTTGTTTATTTATTCCGATTTTTGCGGTGATCGCCTATTCTAGAATCCATTGGATTGAGAACGATCTACTTCGATGGGGCTTCGCGCACGTCCTTTCACTCGGTTGGATACAATTCGGAGTCATGATCTTACTTTTTTGTAATGCCGCAACGCCGTGGACCGTTGGTGGTTGGCTTTTGTCCTCTCTTGCTTTCGCCTACCCAAAATTAGAGTTCCCCAAAAACCGCGTTTTCATGTTGTATCTACTCGTGATTCCTTATTTTGCTTTGGCTCTTATTCCACCGTGGTACCGGGACTCTCTCACGTATCATTTGGCATTACCCAAACTGTTTGCGCAAACCGGTGGATACACCGCAGGTGACGAAATTATTTTTGGGTACTTCCCGCTGGGATGGCAATCCATTTTGAGCGTTCCTCTCTTTCTCGGTGACGCAGACCAGCCTCTGTTCAACCCAAGACTCATCTCCGTTTGGCTCTCGGGTGCCCTCGCGTGCTCGACGGTGGGTCTGGCACGGGAGCTCGGTGCAACGACGCGTTGGTCGGTGGTCGCAGGTATACTCCTGCTTCTCATCCCAACGCAGATTGAATTTGGGACATCTTGCTATGTCCAGGTTTGGCTTTCTCTTTTATGTACGCTTGCCTTTGCCGCTTTTTATTTACGACAACCTGTACTGGTTGGCATATGCGTTGGTTTGGCTGCGTCTGCAAAGTACAGCGGATTGTTCGCTTGCTTCATTATGACCATACTTATGCTCAGTCAAAAGGGAAAGAGACTGTTCTTTCTACCTATGCTCATATTGGGTTCTCCTTTTTACCTACGAAATCTTTGGCTCAAGGGTAATCCGATTTTCCCTTTGGGATATGATCTGTTTGGCGGTGAGGGCTGGGATCTCGAACGAGCGCAGGGCTATGCGATAACGCTTTCTAATTATGGTATGGGCAGAGATTGGCTCGACTATCTGCTTCTCTTACCGCGGTTGTTCATGACCCAAGATTTGGTTTATTTTTTTCAGGGTTCCCTAGGACCAGCCGTCGGAATCGTATTCATCGGTGCGTGTCTTCGGTATAAAAAACGACCAAAGGCTTTTTTCTTCATCGCCGTTTGGTTCTTTCTGTGGTCGATGCAGGTACAACAGATTCGATTTCTAATGCCTTGTATACCCATTGTGTTGGCTTTGGGCTGTGGCGCCTGGAAGAGGAAAAGTTCATGGAGCATACTATTGATCGGAGCGTCTCTCGCTTGGCTTTGGATTCCCACTCAGCCACTGGAAAACCGCCTTCATGCAAAACCGAAAACGTTATACGATGCTCCCTTCCCTTTTTTGTGGAAACGACAATACACCGACTCTTTTCTGTTGGGAGACATGTCAAAAGAACAGCTTCTCTCCCGTATGTTACCCGATAACTATCCAATGTATCAATACCTGAATCGAACATCATCCAAAGGAGTATGGCTGGTTTGGAGCCGTGGATATGTATACTACTTGGATCATTCGTTCCGCGTCGACAGCGTATTTGGTGCATGGAGAATGGAAGAATTCTTGAATGAAATCGATGTATCCAAAGCGAGAACCCAGCTCCAAAAAGAAAACATCGAACATATCCTTATTAATATGCGATTTTTCCTAGTCGATCAAAACGCCGATCACTTGGGAGAGGGTAAGACCAAAGAACTGCAAGTCAAATTTCAGACCTTACTTCAAAATGGTATACTGCGAGAGATTAAGAGAGAGGGATCGGTGTTTTTGTATCAGGTCTCGGAATCCGACACCGTGATCAAACCCCAATATCCGTGACGTTCTGAATCTTGTGTAAATATTTCCGGAAAACGGCGCAGTACCGCTCTGAGGTGGTGTTGCTCCAAAGGATAACCCAACTTCTTCGGCAGCAAGCGCATAATTTCTTTGGGTTGTGAGAATCCTTCCTCCTTAAACAATTCGATCAACGCGTTCTTTCTCTTTTCCATTTCGGCCTTGGTTGAGCGCGGCGCCCTCATCTTTTTGATCTCTGTAGCGTCGGCGTCTTCCGCTAGCTCCCCCGATTCGAAGAGGGGCGTTTTGTCGTTAAGTAATTCGTCATACACTTTAACACGCTCTTCTAACGCGATTAATTCCGTCTGCATTTCGCGGATATTCACGCGCAGTTCTTTGCTCTTTTTGTCGGCCAAATCGCGTAATTCTTTGATATGTTCGGGATTAAAAGAAGACATTTCTGCTCGTGGGATAAATGGTTCAAACCTATTTTAACCCATTTGTTATAATTTATCTACTTTTTAAATAGCCATCCCGTAAAGACCGTACAGAAGCATTTTAGGACTAATTGTGCGCAATTCTAAAAATTGTTTCTTAATTTGTCTTGGGCGCATATAAAATCGCCTTAAAGCCCAAGATTGCATTTTAATGAGCTCTTCCGGTGGGTATCCGTGTGGATGATAAATGAGGCGATCCGGATCTGGATTGAAAGTCGTGTAGTTTTCCCAATCGTCTCGGAAGAGGTCTTTTTGCCAACGATCATCAAAAAGTTTCGATCCGGGAAATGGAACCGTAATCGCATACTTTGCAAAATCTAAATCCAAATTGACAGAAAACTCAACCGTTTCTTTGGTCATCTCGGGGGTTTCCCCCGGCATACCAATCATAAACAGACCGACAGTTTGTAAGCCCGCGGCCTTCGCGTTGGCGACCCCTTCTCGAACCTTTGCCGTCGTGATATTTTTATTCACGTTCCCCAAGAGCAGATCGACACCAGACTCGATCCCCATCAAAACCCGACGACAACCGCCCCAATACATCAACTCACACGTCTCTTTGTCTAAGCGATCGCATCGGGTTTCCGACAGCCACTGACAACGCTTATCAAGCCCGCGATAAACCAACTCCTCACAAAAAGGACGCAGATCCTTGGACACGAGAGGAAAGATGGGATCGACAAAACCGATCTGTTTGACCTTGTATCGATCGACCAAATACTCATATTCATCTACGATCTTAATGGGATCGCGTTTTCGATACACTTTTCCGCCGGTATTGATCAAAGAGCAATAATCGCATCGATACGGGCATCCGCGAGAACCGGTCATCGTCAAAACGGGCTTGGCGAAATCCGCAAAGGGTAAAAGACCGTATTTTTCATACGGAAACAGATGCCAAGCGGGATACGGAAGGGAGTCTAAATCTTTTAGAAGCTTTCGAGGCTTGTTGGTTACCGGCTCTCCATCTCCGAGCCATGTTAATCCATCAACGGTAGAGAAGTCCTTTTCACCCGACTTAAGAGCGTCTACAACCTCGCAAACGGTTTCCTCTCCGTCATGGTGAACGACAAAATCGGCCTTGCCTTGACGAACGATATCCTTCGCAAAAACATCCGCGTGTACAGCACCCCAAATGATCTTTACACCTGGAATTTTAGCGCGAATCATCTCTGATAAGGTGGAGCACACGGGCTCAGATGGCGTAAGAACCGTCATACCAACAAGCTGGGGGTTAAAATCTTTTGTCTTATCCACCACTTGCTGTCCAGACAATCCTTCTGCAAACATATCGATCACACCAACGGTACAACCGTGCTGCTCGAGCGCAGCTGCAATATATGCCAGGCCGATGCACGGCATGGGCTCTAGCAGTCCTGCAAATCGACCTAATTTTTTTAGATTCATCGCTGGATTTATAAGTAGTACTCGCACTGGTTACCTCATCGTATACAGAGAGTTATCGGCCTCTGATTTTATTAAATGCACGTCGATTTTTTTTCGTTGGTCGTCCCATTCCCTTCTCAAACCGCGGTGGTGCGATTTGTGGGACTGGAGGAGGAGTGAGATCTTCATACAATGTTTGTGCAAAAGAATACGGTCCTCTTTTTTCTGCCAACCCCTTAACTATTAATATTCTTTTACCCCCGGGGGTAAGCGCTGAAACCTCATCTTCTAACTTAACCTTATAACTGGCCTTGACCACGCTTTTGTTTACCTTTACGTGTCCGGAAGAGCAGGCATCTGTCGCCAACGAACGGGTTTTAAAGCTCCGCGTGGCCCAAAGCCACTTGTCGACCCGAACAGATGTTTTCGGTTCAGCCGGTTGTGGTTCTGCTTTTTTTCTTTTTGTCATCTCGCGCCTTAAGATATTGTATCCTAAACATACTATCTCAAGGTATCCCATATGTCAGATATCGAACTATACTATGATATCGTCTGTCCCTACGCTTACATGGCAGCTGCGAAAATAGAAAGGCTCTCTCAACAACAGACTTACAATGTTCGTTGGGTTCCCATCTTACTGGGTGGAATCTATCGGCACTGGAACGCGCCCGACATTCCTTCGCAAACATGGCCAAAATCAAAAAGAGCATACGCTGCCCTCGATCTGAAGCGACAAGCGGATCTCGCCGGCGTAAAGCTTCGATATCATCCTCGACATCCACTTCGAACCGTGAAAGCCATGCGTTTTCTATGTGCTGTACCAAAAGACAAGCTTCCCTCGGTCAGCTTGAGACTCTTTCAAGCATATTGGGATGAAAACCAACATATAGATACGGATGACGTACTCAATCAGATCGCGGTGGAACTGAAACTTCCCATCGATCTTTTTTTATCGAACCAAGCCAAGGAGCAGTTGTACAAAAATACACAAGAAGCATTTGATCGTGGTGTGTTTGGGGTTCCCAGTATATTTGTCGGTCAGAAAATGTGGTGGGGACAAGATCGGATGCTCTTTGTCGAAAAAGAGTTGGGCTCCCCTGAACGGACGTGGCCGGCGGCTCAAAAGACAGGCCGAACCGTCGAATTTTTTCATGACTTTTCGAGTCCTTTTAGCTATCTCGGAGCCATGCAAATACAATCTATCGCGGATCGGTATGGATTCCATCTGCATTGGAGACCCATCTTACTGGGAGCCCTATTTCGCAACATAGGTACCCCAGATGTACCTCTTTTCAGTATGAGCAAAGGAAAACAAAAGTATCTCCTCCAAGATCTCTACGATTGGTCTCAATGGTGGAACGTACCTTTTCGCTTTCCCGACATATTTCCGGTTCGAACCATCTTACCGCTGCGACTCGCCATCATCGACCCCTCTCTCAATGAAATCTTCTATCGAGCCATGTGGGTCGATAATCGTAATATTGGTTCAGAGGATGTCGTGCGCGATCTCTTGAAAGAAAATGGCAAGGATGCAGAAATGCTCTTTCACAAAATTCCGCAGGCAAAACAGCAACTGATTGACAATACAACCCGCGCGCAACAATTGGGTATCTGTGGGGTTCCCAGTATCTACAACGGCCAAGAAATATGGTGGGGGCAGGATCGAATGTACGACTTTGCACAAGCATTATGTAAAACGAAGACTGTATAGCTCCAACTCTTTGATCTGATCTCGTAATACAGCCGCTTTTTCGAATGCAAGCGCTTTCGATGCTTCTTTCATCTCTTTTCGAAGTTTTACAATCATTTTGGGTACTTCTTTTGGATCGAACGTCGGTTTTTGAGGAGCGGCTTGTTTTTCCATTTTCAGATCGTGAAAGAGACTCGACAAAGGGCTTTCTAAAGATTTTGAGATACTTCGGGGTACAATTCCATTCTCTTGGTTGTACCGTTGTTGAATGCTTCTCCGTCTTTGCGTCTCCTCGATCGCTGCCGCCATCGAGTCGGTCACACGATCCGCATATAAAATTACATATCCATCCACATTTCGTGCAGCGCGACCAATCGTCTGGATTAACGAAGTTCGGTTTCGTAAAAAACCCTCTTTGTCGGCATCTAATATTGCGACCAAGGATACCTCTGGAATATCCAATCCTTCGCGAAGAAGATTAATACCGATCAAAATATCGAACTCGCCCTTGCGTAGATCGGTAATGATTTGAACACGTTCCAGTGTATCGATATCAGAGTGAAGATATCGAACACGAAGCCCCAAGTCGGCATAATAAGATGTTAATTCCTGTGCCATTCGCTTGGTCATGGTAGTGACCAATGCTCTCTCTTTGCGCTCGATAACCTTCTTTAGCTCGTCAAAAAGGTCATCTACCTGATTTTCTTGGGGACGAACATAGATCTGCGGATCGAGCAACCCCGTCGGACGTATTAATTGCTCAACAATTTCACCATCGGTTTTTTCCAGTTCATAAGAAGCAGGTGTGGCAGATACGTAGATAATTTGGTGGATCGACTTGTTGAACTCGTGAAATGCCAGTGGACGATTGTCCATGGCGGAGGGAAGCCGAAATCCAAAATCGACCAGAGATTTTTTTCTCGATTGATCTCCTTTGTACATGGCCCGTACCTGTGGAATTGTCACATGGCTTTCATCGACAATCAAAAGCCAGTCTTTGGGAAAATATTCCAAAAGAGTTGGTGGTGGATCCCCTGGTTCACGACCGCTCAGATGGCGAGAGTAATTTTCAATCCCGCGACATCGTCCGGTTTCTTCAAGCATCTCCAAGTCATACCGCGTTCTTTCCTCTAGCCTTTGTGCTTCAATCAACTTTTTGTGATCGAGAAAGTATTGAAGTCTCTCTCCCAATTCCATCCGGATATTAACAACCGCTTTTTCGAGTTGTCCTGGTGGAGTTACGTAGTGACTCGCCGGATAAATTACGACTTTTTCGATTGTTTCCAGGCGCTGTCCTCTTAATGGGTCTATCCAAGAAATCCTTTCCACTTCATCGTCAAAAAGTTCGATTCGAATTGCTTTTTCGTCTTCGTAAGCGGGGAACACTTCAATGACGTCTCCACGCACCCGAAAAGTGCCACGATGAAAATCGAAATCGTTCCGTTCATAGAATATATCAACCAGTTTTGTGATGATGCTTCGCTGAGAACTCACCCCCCCCTCTTCGAGTATGAGCAACATACCGTCATATGCCTCTTTGGAACCCAATCCATAGATGCAAGAAACACTCGATACAATAATGACGTCATTTCGTTCCAAAAGGGAGCGAGTCGCAGAGTGACGCAATTTATCTATTTGCTCATTGATTTGAGATTCTTTGGGGATGTAATTATCGGTGGAAGGAACGTATGCTTCCGGTTGATAGTAATCATAATAGCTGACAAAGTACTCGACGGCATTATCGGGGAACAGGTGACGCATCTCTCCGTACAATTGTGCAGCCAGTGTTTTATTGTGTGCAAGAATCAAGGTCGGCTTTTGCGCTTGTGCAATAACATTCGCCAAACTGAAGGTTTTCCCCGTACCGGTTGCACCAAGCAGTATTTGATGCCTACGATTTTCGTTCAAACCGTTCAAAAGTTCTGCGATGGCTTTGGGTTGATCACCCGAAGGCGTAAACTTCGTTTGTATGCGAAAAGAAGGCATAATTTTTTTTCTCTTTTTTTAAAATTTAACACTAGCGGATTTGGCCGAAAACCAAGTATATATTTATATAATGATATTTTTCACAGAAATGTCTGCTTTTCGATGGTCTAAAAATAAATTAATTGGTCGAACCAATATACCAAGTAGATAAATGAAAAAAATAGAGGCCAAAAGAACTGTCGACTTAGCTTTGGAAGAGCTGCGAAAAGCAATACTGAGCGGAAAATTTCCCGCCGGTTCTACACTTCCTCCCGAAAGAAAGCTCGCAGACATGCTCCATATTAATAGACAAACCCTTCGATCTGCCCTTGCGCGACTCGAAGCAGAATATTTAGTCAAACCACACCACGGTAGAGGTATTCTTGTCCTGGATTTTCGAACCACAGGCTCCATTGAATTGATGTCTTATATATCCGAAAAAGAACCCCTACAGGAATTATTTGGTCTCCGTAGAAATCTTGCTGCAGAAGCCGCAGCCATCGCTTGTGAAAAAGCCACCGTGCACGATTTAAATCAACTCAGAAGCATTGCCCAAAACCAGTCCCAAATAGAGGATCCCCATGACTTTTTACAAGGAGATCTCAATTTCACCAAAGCGATGATCGATGCATCACAGAGCCTTCCACTGCGACTCTTATTCAATACCATAGAAAGAATTACACTTGCCCAGCCAAATCTCCCTATGAATGCCCTCAAAGACAGAGTAGCCGCTGTATCCAGTTATCTCGCTCTCATCGCTCTCATTCGGCATCGAAATCCTATCCTGTGCCGAAAAGCCATTTTGAGTCACTCCTCTCTCTCTGCAGAAGAAAACGCAGAATTGCACTTCGCACTCTCCAAAGAGCAATAGATACACAACATTCCGATCAGAACAGAGGATAAAAATTTAGATTCTTGGATTATCCAGTGCAATTGTGGAAAGAACTCCTGGGCGTCTCGCAACCAGCTCAAAGGCCATGCAATAAAGAAGTACCCCACCAAAAGAATGGCACGACCAAAAAACGGAAAAGATTTCCATCTCTGAGCAACCAAAACAATCGGTAGTAGCATAAAGACCAAGTGGTGCTCATATGTATATACCGGCGTGAGAACCATTAAGGAGATGAAGGCACCCAACATATACATCTTAGATTCTTGTCTCTTTCCTTTCCACGAAAAGTAGGACAACACACCCAAGAGAAAGAAGGTCGTTAAGAACGAATACTGTTGGGCATTCGAAGAAAGTTTCCTCTGATTTTCTCCTGGCCACAACTGGTTCCAAATATCAGGAATCGAATGGTTCGACGGTAGATTGATTGGAACCCTTAATCCAGAATAGCTACCAGAAGAAAATTGCGGCAGAACCTCTCTGTAGAAGGTAATTTGCTCCTCAACTACCATAATTGGCAAAGAAAATATCGAAAAAATTATAGAAAAAGAAATAGCCGTAAGGACAAAGGTCCATTTTTTCCAAATTCCAAAGGGTATCAAAAGAATCGCAGGAGACATTTTTATCATGGCCGCCGCGGATAAGAAAGATCCCCTCCGCTGAAAGATCGCCACAGAAATGAGTAGAAGAATACCGATATTGACTTGTCCCATAACAATACAATCGAGCAAGGGTGAAAAGCCCACGAAAAGAACACCGAGTAAAAGAGGCTCTAACGATAGATTTCGCATAAAAAGCCAAAAGAGTCCAAACACACAAAGGTGATTGAGAACGAATAAGGCAAGATACCCTTGTTGTAAAGTCAGAGGAAGACTCCATCCAAAGGCAAGAAGAGAAGGAGGAGGATAGAAAAAAGGATGGACGTTTCTGCGTGTTCCCTCTTTCCTCGCTAATTTGGATAATTCTTCCGTCTTATATGGATACTGACCAAACTTCAGAGCCTTTACTGCATAATGAAAGGTTGCATAATCACGACCGTGTTTCACAGAGGAAATCCGTTGGTACGAAGGCCATATATGAAAAAAAAGATATAAAAGAATAAATGGTATTAACTTCTTAGTCATGCGCTTAAATTACTAAATACGTCATATTTATCAAGATTTAAACACTGTTCGAATATTGGATTTTTAATGAAAAAGATCGCTCTCCTCATACCCTTCCAAAAAGAACCCAAACCGATCCTCCCCATCATTAACGATGCCATCCAAAAATTAAGGGAAGAAGATATTGCCGTACAATTCTTCGATCCTCAAACGGCGTCTCCCTCTGTCAAGAAAACAGAATGGGTTGCTGTATATGATCGCTATCCGTCGATACTGCGTGAAAGATCATATTCTCTGTGGAGAAAACAATACCCAAAGGTTGTGCATGGGAACACACTGCCCTTTATTCAATTCTGCGAAAATAAAAAGTTATCCCAACAGTGTTTGGAGAATAAAGAAATAGTCATGCCGGCCTTATTAAGCACAAACCGTTCGACCTATTTCAAAGATGTCTTCGAAAAACCAATCTTTGGTTCTGCGGGTAAAGGTATCCTCTTTCACAGAAAAAATACCCCTCTCCCTCCGATAAATCCACAAACTACGATATTCCAAGAAGCAGTCCCTCCTCCCAAAGGGTGGGCTGGATGGTGTGTAAGACAACTCGCGCAAAAAAATATCAATGAAAAGTGGCTCCTTCGCACACCGATCCTTCGAAGAAGTACAACCGATCCCGTAGTCAATGCAACAAGGGGTGCGGTGGTCGACTGTGCTGCCGATGTTCTTTCTTCTGATACCTATCGAAAAATCCAAGACCTGAGTCTTAAAATTGTAGCGGTGTTTGATTCGATGTTTCCCAACCAGCTTATTTTCGAAGTCGGACTCGACTTTGTGGTCGATAAAAACTTTTCACCCTGGTTCCTAGAAGCCAATGCACGGCCGCGAGGAAAACTTCGCTATCTTTATGAATCTGAACCGCTCCGATTTCGCGAAGAGTACCAAGCAGCATGGATGTTGCCTTTTCGATATTTAGCGAAAAAATGTTCTCAGGAGGCGTGAAAAATATAATCTGGTGTTCATATACTATGTCTAAATGACTCCATCATCGCCAATTGCCTCAACCGGGCAATTTTCCATCGCTTCATAGCATTGCTCGAGCTCTTCTTCGTTTTCAGGCTGCTTGTAGCAGATGTCGTGATCTTCTTCGTCGCTCATGCGAAAGTTATTGGGCGCAGCATCGGAGCAAACAGAGCACAAAATACATTCTCTATCAACATAAAAAGATACCTTTTTTCCGGCAGCGATTGAAAAACCACCGATATTATCTTCCCATACATCATTTGGGTCAGCCATAATTACCTCCAATAAAAATACATGGTTAAATTAACTTGAAAAAAAATAAAAACCAAACACAAAATAGAGTCTATACAAATGTCGATTCGAAAAATAGCAAAACTCGGGCATCCGATCCTACGTCAAAAAGCCCAACTCGTCTCCCTCGCCGACCTGAAAACCAATGAGATTAAGAGATTGATCCAAGATATGCTCGAAACTGTCATCGATGCAGATGGCGCAGGTCTCGCGGCTCCCCAAGTGCACGTATCCAAAAGAATTGTTCTTTTGGATATAGAAGAATTCGAGGGCTTTCAAATTTGGATTAATCCGACGATTCGTCCTCTCTCCGAAGAACATATGGTTACGTTTGAAGGCTGTTTATCTGTACCTGGGATGCGCGGGGCAGTTGCGCGGCCGGATCATATTCAAGTGTCAGGACTGTATCCAGACGGCACAACCTTTGATATAGAGCTTGAGGGCTACTCCGCTATCGTCGCACAACACGAATGCGATCATTTAGATGGTATTTTATACATCGATCGGGCAGATCCTCGTGGTCTTGCTTTCATTAGCGAATATAAGAAGTATAGCTCCATCATCATGGACTCTCTTTTTTTGGAGGAGGAATAAAATGGGTTGGCTCACACGTACCTTTGGCCGTTCAGAAGAAGCGAAAATAGAGCGTGCAGAAATTTTATTATCGAAGGGTAAGTATAATGATGCAAGACTTGAAATTACCAATGTCAATCATCCAAAAGCGATTGAAATTTTAAAGAAGGCCAATCGGTTCCTCGCTCAAATTAATTTGGAACAAGCCGAAGCACGATTTAGCGCAAGAGAGTACGAAGCAGCCCAAGAGCACCTCGAATTGGCCGCGCAGTTCGGTGCGAGCAAAGATGAGATACAAAACGTCCGATCTATTGGAAGAAGATTCAGAACGGAACATAAAAATCAAGAGATAAAAGCAAGACAACTAAAGAAAGCAAAGAAATCAGAAAGAAGCTTTGGCGATGACCCAATATGGAGTCTCCCAGATGACGATCCTCGACTGCGTTATGCCATGCGGCTGGAAAAATACCCTTTGGAATTGCGAAAAAGACTCATATCCTTGGGAACCGGATTCGCAGAAGCCACCTTAATGATCGAGGACGGTGCACCCAATATCGCTTTAGAACAGCTTGAAATTTTCATAGAGAAGGATCCCGTCGCTCGCTTTGAGCACGCACGTGCTGCATTGGGATGTGGTCAGATTCATCAAGCGATCGCAGATTTACTAATTTTTTCGGAGCAAGTCGGACATACTGTTATCGATAACGTCCACACCGGTGCTCTCCTATCACAACTGCTCGCACAAACAGGGGAGAGCGACAAGGCGATGCATCATATTCAGTCCCTCAAAAATAACCAAGACGATCACCCCGCTATCTCCATGATTCAAGCACAAATCTTCGAGTCTCGAAACCAACTTCCTGAGGCAGAACGAGAAATTACCGCTTTAATGAAACGAATTCCCAAGAATCTTTCTCTTATCAAACAGCTCGCACGCATCAAAATGAAACAGAATGAAAGGGCAACCGCAAGCAATGTTCTCGAAAATGGACTCAAACAGTGCTGCACTCCAGGAACATGTGGCAGTCAACCCCTCGATGTCAATATGCTTCGAATGTTGGCGCAAATCTATTTAGAAGACAGACAACAGCAGTCAAGGGCTCTCGAACTCTTATCTGATATTCAAAGACTATCTCCTTCTCCGACCTGGGAAGATCAATATCTTTCGGCTTTGGCAGCTCGCAATGATGGGCACCCTTTTAGTCAAAGACTGTCTGAAACACTTCTCTCTAGTCTTAGTCCAAGCGATCCTCGCCGTCAGTTGGTTCTAAGAGCTTTTCCTGCATAACTTCCACTCGTTTTCGGAGAGATTTTTTATTTTTTTCGTCTCTTCGCAACCAACGATTCACAATTTCCTCTTGCCTATTTTTTGACAAATACGGTACGGGCAATTTTTGTCGGCATCGTTGTGTCAAAGCATATAATATACAAGCTGTCGCAACAGATACATTTAAAGACTGGGTTTGTCCGTACATGGGTACTTTGATAAAGCCCGTCGCACATGAACGCGCTTCCTCTGAAACACCTGTCAATTCTGTACCCATTAGGACGGCAACAGGCTTATCGAGCGGGATTTTTTCCGGAATTTGAGCATTCTCATCCAAATCCGCTACCCAAATTTGAAAACCCTGACTTTTTAATCGATCGACACAGTCGTTTAGAGAATCATATGCGTGTATATCCAACCACCGTTCGGCTCCTCTTGCGGCAGAAGAACCTTTCATGTGTTTTGGTCGAATCAGGTGTACATCTTGTACGCCAAAGGACTCTGCAGATCGCAAAATGGCACTCAAGTTATGCCTTAAGTGGATCGCTTCTGCTATGACAGTAATATGCGATAAACGCTGTGATAATATCTTTCGCATTCTATCTTCACGATTTAGCATTGTCTTTCTCCGCTAAATATCCTATAAGCTAATTTATGAAATATTTAATCGATTGGATTCTCGCAACCATCATAACCATCGGTACCTTTTTGTGGATATTTCAAGAACCCGAAGCGTTTAATATCTCCAATATGCAAATTCGTTCTTTGGATGGCTATCTCGTTAATAATCCAAAAAAAACCTTTATTCTGCATATCAGTACCTTTGATTGCCAAAGTTGCAAGAGAGATACACAGATTCTGATGCGATATCATCTTTTATACCCCGATATACCGATCATCGATGCCAATGTCGTTCACAATCAAAAACAAATTGAATCCATTCAAATGTGGAAAAAGAAGCTCGACATCGGTTACACGGTCACAATTCTTCAAAATGGTTCTCAATTCGGAAATCGAATTCCCACAACCTTTGTCATAGATCCAAATTCGAATCAAATCCTAGAGATATTCGGAACCCTCACATATGAAAAGCTTCTTGATGCGACCAACAAAGATAAGTAAAAATTAAAATTGAGGGAAAAAACCTTCATCAAAAGACCACGTTCTTGGCTCTCTGTAGGCATTGACCAAAGGTCTTATCGTATGAAGATACTCCTCTCTGGATATATCCTGCGCCCCAAAGCGGTGGAGATGATCGGTATACACTTGACAATCAATTAGTTTGATTCCCCACAAGACGGCTTGCTGTACGAAGTGTGTAAACGCAACTTTCGATGCATCTCCAACCTTTGCAAACATACTCTCACCAGCAAAGAGATCTCCAACACACACACCGTATAAACCTCCGACCAACTGACCCTCTTGCCAAGCTTCAATAGAGTGGGCATAGCCTTTTTCATGGAGTCCCAAGTATGCTTCGCGCATTTCTTTTGTAATCCATGTACCGAATTGACCTGGCCTCGGAATTGCCGAACAATGATCGATGACCTGCTCAAATGCTCTATCCATCGTTATGGTAAATTTCTTTCTTCGTACTGATTTTCGTGTGTTTCTACCGACGTGCATTCGGGTTGGGTAAAGAACAAATCTGGGGTCAGGAGAAAACCACAAGATAGGTTGACCTTCGTTGTACCAAGGAAAAATGCCACTGCTGTACGCAAGAATGAGCCTGTCAGGATGTAGATCAGAGCCTACCCCCAGTAATCCATTCTGTTCAGCCAATGCGGGATGTGGAAAAAAATGCTCTTGCGGGATGCGAAAAACCGGCATCAATCCAAATCCCGCGCAATTCGAAATCCCAAACTGTTCAAACGCGCGGCCGCAGACAATATTTCAGAAGCTTTCGGCCAACTCGCCATTGCACCCCGAAACCAAGAACCAGGATGGATTACAGCCCTACCCTCTTCGATATTCGCCGTCCATTCAGCCACGTTGCCCGCGAGATCAAATACGCCTTCCGGTATTTGATCTCGTAAGAAAATACCAACGGCAGACGGTTTTTGAATCGACTCTTCTTTGGTGTTGGCGTTTCCCCTACCAAAGGGAGTTCCCCAAGGGTAGTGTCTTTTTTGCTCTCCTCGAACCAAATCTACCCGTTCTGAAAAATCCAACAAGCGAGCGTTGTAAAAGTTAGCGTAGGCTTCGGCTTCAAACCAACTCACTCCTACGACAGGCTGATTGGGTATAATGAAGGAGGCTACTTCGGAACTTTTCGCCAAATCAAGCCAAGAAGGTCTATCGGAGTCTCGCCAGGCCACCCCACTCTCCGACCAATACTCGTTGCGGCGATAATGCGGACCTTGAATAAAGGACGACCATTCCTGTGTGGTCACCATATATTTTCCAACAGCGACTCGTCCAAATAAAAGCTCTGTCTCTACCCAGTAGTCATATTGATTGGGTGCGCGAAGGCGCGGATCGCCTACCCTCCCCACGGCTTCGCCTATCAATACGCGTATGCGATTGTTCCCTTTCCCTGTTCGTAGAAAATCCAACGCTTTTTCCAATGCACCTTCTTCCGCATTGTTCAAAGCATCGATCAAAGGATGTGATTCATTTTGATTTTGTGTCTTCTCTGTATCGCTGCTCATGTTCTCTCCCTTGAGATTAAGCTAACCGATACTGTTTAAAGTGCACCATCAAAGAAGTAGAGAAAGTAGCTCTTCTTTGGTGATTTTAGCCGCTTGCGAGGCATTACCCAAAGCAGCAGAGACGATCTGCCTCTTTCTCTCTTGTAAAAAAATAACCTTCTCTTCTACCGTATTTTCAGAGACGATTCGGTATACATTCACAGGCTTATTTTGGCCGATACGGTGCGCTCTGTCAGCAGCCTGATCCTCAACAGCCGGATTCCACCATGGATCCATCAAAAATACATGATCCGCGGCCGTTAGATTCAGCCCTGTTCCACCCGCCTTGAGAGAAGCCAAAAATATGTTTGGGCCGCCGTCAGACTGAAAGGTAGAAACGACACCCGCTCGATCTCTGGTCGTGCCATCCAAACGAACAAATCCTATCTGATTTTTTTCCAAATGTGGTTCTATCCGATCAAGCATTTTTGTCCATTGCGAGAAAACGAGCACCTTGTGACCTGCAGCAACCAGTTGCGTTAATTGCTCCAAGAGTAATTCAATCTTTGAAGACGTATCGGCCATTTGATTCGGTAAGAGACCAGAATGACATGCTGCTTGGCGCAGCCGCAGCAATGCTTCCAAAGCAGTCATCACACTTAAGCTTTTCCCTTCTCCAAGGGCGCGAACCAGTTCTTTCTGCGTTGAGGCGCGAACGGCGTCATATATAGTGCGCTCTTCTTTACTAAGAGTGCACTTTAAGGTGATCGATGTTCTCGGTGGAAGCTCTTTTGCCACCTCGCTTTTTAAACGACGTAAAACAAAGGGTTTTATCCGATCTCTCAGTCGAGCAGCAACCTGTGCGTCTCCGTTGGCGATGGGTGTTTCGTACTGCTTACGAAAATTCCGTATTCCAGATAAAAAACCCGGACACAGAAAGTGCATTTGGCTCCAAAGTTCCTCTAGACGATTTTCGATTGGGGTTCCCGTCAAAGTCAATCGAAATTTTGCACGCAGCTGAAACGCCGCCTGTGCCGTTTGAGAATTTGGATTTTTAATTGCCTGCGCCTCGTCGAGAACAACAACATTCCACTCCTCTCGACAGAGTTTGAGAATATCATTTCGAAGAATCGCGTAGCTCGTCAATAAAATATCTGCGTCTTTGTCATATTTTCGATTGGTGCCGTGGTACATGCATACACGCAGACTGGGACGAAATCTATTGGCCTCTGCCTGCCAATTATGCAACACGCTGGTGGGCGCAATCACCAAAGAGCGATTCTCTAAGATACAAAGCGCTTGAATGGTCTTTCCGAGACCCATATCATCTGCAAGAATGCCACCGATTTCAACATTTTTTAAAAAGTGTAACCAACTTACACCAACTTGTTGGTACTCGCGGAGCGTTGCCTTTAAATCTGTAGGGGGTTTGATGACTTTAATCCCGTCAAAATCATTCACCAAAGCGCGAAGGCTATCGAGATCCGGAGCGGGTTTATCTAATTTGTCGCAGAGTCTTGCGAGATCGAAAAGTGCAAATTTGGGTATCTTCCCACCCGCGGCTTTTTTAGCCGACAACAGATCCGCAACGATGTGTCCATACTCGTTCAACCATGAGGTCGGTAGGGGAGCCCAGCCTCCCTCTTTTAGCGGAACCAATTTCATATTGTTCCGCCAAGCCTCAAAAACAGAATCCGCTTCCGCAGGACCAAAATCCACCTCTAAAAAATCCGATTCTAATTCGATCTTGGGCTCGAATGCTGGAGCTTGTTTGAAGCTTTCTAAATCTCGACCTATGATCTTCCAATTATCATTGTGCAGAGCTTCTTCTCGAATCTTAGAAGCGAATCGAACGGCACTCTCTGACTGAAACTGGGTTCTTACTCCGATTGGGATTGTTAGCCTCGTTGTGGCTTCTTTTATAATTCTTCGTTCTTCTCTCTTGTCCCGAATCGGAACCTCTCCTTTCAAGAACTTAATATTATCCCCCATAATCTCTGCAATCGGGGGATCTCCATACACGATTTTCGGATGTAAAAACAGATGATTGTCTACTTTTTCACTCTCGATCCGTAGGTAAGGCTTGCTTTTCATAGAGGTAGGAAGTCGATCGGTTCGAATTTCAACAGGAATGCGCTTTTTGAGCTCAGGTATGATTTTTACGACCAAAGACTTCACTTCATCGTGATTGTACACAAGACCACCCAACAGCGTTTGGTATTGCTCTTTCGTCAATCCACCCATACCGATAATTCGAAGCTCTTCTCCGTACCGAACAGCAATGTTGCCATAAACTTCTACAATCTTCGGATCCCGAATTAAACGAACCCGAAAATCTTCTCCTATGTCTTCTACAATCCCCAAAGGCATCGCGAATTCGGTACTCGGCATGAGTTTCTTTCCATCGACGGTAAAACTAATGTCTGCGATAGAAGATGTTATTTGTAAAAATTCCTTGAGTTCTACTTTTGAAATCACCTTGCCGAAACGCATATAAAACTTTGTCTCGATGACGCGATCGCATTCTCGAACGTCTATATCGGTTCGTCGAAAGATTGATCCGGATATGGATTCTGTGGAATTAACGATTATACGGTTTAAAGAGAGCCCTCTCGGCACTTTCTCTAAGCGATAACCGACTCTTGGATGTTGTTTCATCTCTGTCTCTTCTTTTATTCTATTGCTTAATGCAGCTATCGCTGTCGCCGAAACATGCTGACATGGATCAATTTTACTTCCACAACTACAATCCCACTCTTTTGCATCAATTCCAATGTAAACCTCATGTTTTTTCTGCCCCTCCTGAACCAAAATTTCCCATTCATGTTCGTCTTGGTATACGGAGAAGACATTGTCCTTTAAATCCTCTCCCCTTCTCCACATCTTCTCGTTTGAAGCTCTTTTTATCAGATCCCATACGGTCATAATGCTCCTGACTAAGGAATCACTTATAACCCATTTATGAAGATATTCCTTAAAGGTTTCCTAGAAATTCAATGAATGCAATCTTTTCATTTTTTTTGGGATAAGATTGTTTAAAACCAAAAACATCTAAACGTATGTCCTCCATTTTAATTTTATACCTCTCTTGCATCGAATATGATTTAAAAGAAA
>JAYYRF010000693.1:0-5253 GCA_036127535.1 Myxococcota bacterium
AGTTTTTGCCAACCAATACAAGGTGCGTCGAATTGATGTGACTTCCCCAACGGGAAACTGGGACTTTCCGCTGGACAATCGAGTGAACGAAGACAACTACACCACGCAATGCGACGCGGAGAACTCTACGGAAATCGAATATCTTCAGGGTGTGTTTTCCGTGGTTGATCAAATGATTGCCGATGGTTTGGTCAACCCGGACAAAATCTACTTTGCCGGTTTCAGCCAAGGTTCGATGTTCACCCTTTTTGCAGCAACGTGCTTCCCTGACCGTGTCACGGGTATCAGCCAGGGAGGATCGGGTATGTACAGCCAATCCGATGGATCCCTTGCTTTGCCCTTGTGTGAGGGGATTTGCGAGCAAGGTGCCTTTGAAGAGTTTGGGATGGATTGCGTGACCGAAGAACCGTGTGACGACTGCGAATACTTTCCCGTTCTTCCGACCAGCTATCGTAATGGAGACACATTTCAAAGTTGTATTTTTATGTACGATAACGATGAAGCTGCCCACTCGACGGCGGTTCCCGCGCACAAGTATGTCACCCAAGCAGGGCATTCCGCCAAACTTCATATCTTCGAATCACGTCCCGAGTATAATTTGGGGGGACACGACTATCCGCAACTCAGTTGGGAGTGGGTTAATAGTTGCCTCGGCGTCAATCCCCCGTGCAGTAGCGCGTGTGAAAGCGTGGTCATATCGTGTATCGAGGATTTTCGGGAGACCTATGCGAACAACAACAACAATGAAAATCCACTGCACAGCTCGCAAGGAAGAGAAGCCATCGCGGAAGCGTACCAAGATTGTCTCGCAATCAATGAATCTTGTGTACAGGCGTGTGCAGCCACCGAACCCATGCTTCACAGTGTGCAAGAGCCTGTGTGTGTATGCGTTCCCGGTCAAATGGACTGTGATTGTACAACCTCTGATACCATTGGACCGTGCCAAAACCAGTAGGCTCGTAGTGTTGGGCGCCAAAAATACGATGGTGCCCGACACCACCTTCACGGTAACTCCCTCCGTCTGAGATAGATGCGGGTGACAACCGCGCGAAGGAATTGTGCAAAAAAACAAATGGTTTGCTTGATAAAGAGTCGAACCATACCGTTGACGATGAAGCAAACCGACCCATCCGATATCATCCTAGCCGCAGCAAACAGCTGGGAAAAAATCTTTCGCCCCGGAGGTAACGATGCCGACGTGCATCCTCATTTTTTTGTGGACATTCGCTTGCTCCCAAAGTGAACCCATCGTCACCAATCCGTCCGATGTTCCAAGTGGGAGTCCGATAGCATCGGCCAACCCACCCGAAGAACTACGATTGAAAGAAGAAAGCGCCACCCTTGCGAAAGATAGGGGGCTGGTGCATCCGGCTTTGAAAGCGTTGCTGGACAATCCCTTGAATCTCGCTGCCTACAAGAAAAAGTGGGGGCCTTCAAACAGCGGGCTGCAACAAAAGACCGAATTTTTTCATTTGCCGGATGTGACGGGAACCTTCTACCGATATATGCGCTTTGGTCGCTTAAGAAAGGAATTGCCTGCTCGTCCCTCCGAAGGAGCATTGATGAAACAGTTTGAGATTACTGTCTATCGATATGGCACCGAAATCGGAGACTTTTACGATACAAACGAAGAGCTTATCGCGGTAAAGTGCGCTTTGGATAACCCCACTCTCGGAGCGTTGAACTGGTATGGTAAAACGCGACGAGCGCTCTTCGCGCAATATGGGGAACCCCAATTGGTGAAGGGCGACTATGTAATCTACCTTTATGAACACAAAGTCATGATCGCACATTTCAAAGACGAACAGGTGAATCGGTTTCAATATGTCCGCTTGAATCCAAAAGTCGACCTCCATCAAGGTGTCCCCAACACCATGCTCGAATTCTAACAGCGTGTATTTTTCATTAAGATTCCGATGATAATCGCATACGGTAAGGATTGTGAGGCCTGTAAACGAAAAGGACTGGCTATTGGATTTCGTTTGGAAAGAATCTATGAGGTGAAGGGTAAAGTGGTTACACTATACCTCTAAAACGACAGTAGACTCGAATCTGTATATTCCCCACGATTTCGAATTTCAACAACGGGTGTTTTATGAGCAATCCAATTTTCGTCAAAGATGGTACTGCACAAGGCGTAGCGAAGCAGCGCCTGATCGAGTCCCTTGCTTCACCCGACAGCAGAGTCATACACGACCCTTATGCGGGCAACTTTGTCCTCGGGACTGGTGTAATGAAGATCATGGGGCATTCGTTCAACGTTTGGTTATCGCAAAAATTAGCGCCGGGTTTTCACGAGCATCTCATCGCCCGCACGCGTTTCATCGACGACCTTGTGGAAGAGTGTGCATCTCAGGGGACGGAGCAATATGTCATTCTTGGTGCTGGGTACGACACGCGCGCGAATCGTTTGTCATTACCCTCGACCTTGAAAATCTTCGAGGTGGATCAGGCTGAGGTGCAGAACCGAAAGCGTTCAAAGTTACCCAAAGACGTACCCAATCTGGACAATATCACCTACGTAACGGTCGATTTCAATCATCAATCCATCACGGAGCAGCTCTTGGCCGCCGGATTTGATGCGCGCAAGTCCACGCTCTTTACGCTCGAAGGGGTGTCTCAGTATGTGCCCAAGGAGGCCATGCTTTCCACGCTACAGGAATTGGGAACCCTTGCACAGAAAGCAAAATGCACCTTTTTTATGTCCTATGTGAGCACGCTTTTGAAGGAGAACCCGACCGCGTGTTTTGGTGAGGGGTATCCAAATCCGAGAAAAAAAGCCGCAATGATACAAAAATTGTCCG
Source organism: Myxococcota bacterium (assembly GCA_036127535.1). Lineage (GTDB taxonomy): Bacteria > Myxococcota_A > UBA796 > UBA796 > UBA796. The sequence continues at coordinate 2,805 of JAYYRF010000693.1, forward strand.
CAAAGGTGGGGGAGCCTTGGATATCTTTCTACACCGCGGAGGAGCTCGAGATGCGACTGTCAGAAAATGGATTTGCATTGGTGGAGAACAAAACCCTTGCCGACCTCAACAATCTATACTTTTCTCCCGTGGGTCGTACGTTACCCGAGGAACACATTTTTAAGCTTGAGCACTTTGTTGTGGCTACAACCAATGGAAATGGATAGCAAAGGCGACTGGCTTACAATCCCGGTATAGAAGGAGCTGCCCTTATCCCATCTCTTTTATGGAGGCATTTGCAACCCGCTTCGATCGATCTTTTTACGTTGAGGTGTATTGAGAAACCCGAATCCATGACGCTCGTTCGTTTCTCGGGAGAGGTGTCTTCTACTCTCTACGGCTGCTCGAGAGAGGCTAGAAAACAAGGCGAATAGGGATTCCTGTGAGAGAGTCTGCGTCAAAACCATTCGATTGATTACAGTAGCCATATTAAAAAATTATAAAATTACTACATATTTCAACGCATTCGGCTGGATGTTTCAGTAGTTCAGGAATATTTGGGGCACGCTGACAAATGCAACTGAATTTCTGTTATCTTTATTGGGAGAACCCTGAAAAGAGGAATGCCAATGGATTTTAAAGTAACACTGGAAGCCATCCAAGAGTGGCTAGATGATGACATGAGCCTACAGACCCTAAAGAACCAGTATACGGTTCAGGAAATTTATGATCTGATTGAAGACAAAGAGTCCATCGCAAGCGATGATAAATTGTACGAAGCGCTGCTGGATGTGATGTACGCAACTCGCCCTTCAGGCCCTATATAAAAAGGCGCGCTGCCCAAAGACGGCAAAACCTTTGTGAGCAACGGCGTTTCCTCTTGGGGCTTTGTTCTTGATAAAATCGTTTGTTTGTGGCCTAGAAGGGTATAATTCGGTCATGTTGCTTCATTGCCTTCATGAATAACGTGTGTGTGTTCCAGTTATGGCTATGCGCAGAGCGATACTCATTCATACAGCTCTCTCCAAACCTCGGGGTGTTGTCCAGTGCTTTCCCCAGTCCTTCCCTGGCAAAGACCAAGCATAGATTGCGATGACGCGAGAGTCCAACACAAAGAAGTCCCGTTTCCATGGCTTCAGGACTTGGGGTCGCTTGCCCGCTCAACGGATGTACGATTAACATGACAGGGCGCTCCAATCCTTGAAAACGATGGAATGTTTCAATCAATGTACCTGGATAGCGACGTGAGAGCTGATTTTGAAGGTAGCTCACATCGATAACATTTGAGCAGGCGATACCGATGTGTTGCGGTCGCAGGGTATATTGTAGATTTCCATCTGTAAGGATGGGTTGAAGTTGGAGAAGAGCCTCGGTGGTTTGGGCCACGCGGTCAAGGATTTCGGTGTCTTGTAATGTAAAGGTATGCGGCAATTGCGGCATGAGCATACTGGCTCCTTTGTGGATTTTGGAAATCATGCGTGCCAGTCCGAAATGGGAAGGAGAATGCGAGAAAGAAATCCTTCGTTCCGTAGGACCTGTTAGAGCCACAAAGGGATGATTGGGATAAAACGGAGGCTGTATAAAGGGTATGCTGTCTGCAGGAAGGCGTCGTGTGACCGGGAGCTGATACACCTGAATACCCGGGTGTCGCCTCTGTAGAACTTCGGGTGCCGACAAATACGGAGCTTCAACGTTTCCGTTCCAAAAACCGGTATCGGTTGTCACGACCGGTTTGATTTGCCCGGAGTCACCGATAAAGACCCAACGACGCGCAAAGCTAGAGACAAGGGAGGTCGAAGCATCGGAGAATTGATAGGCTTCATCGAAGAGAACCACATCGAAGACGTTTCGAAAACCTTCTGAATACCCGCATTTGTCTCCGGTTGCGAAGGCTAAAACAGGGCCATTGGGAATGTTTCTAAAATTGTTTGTACATTGGATTTGCGGATGAGTTCCAATGTCTATCGGTACGTCTGCGGATTGCGAATGTACAAAGGAATAGGCAGTTCTTGGAAATTCACGGGTGATATTTCGAAGCATATCCCAAGCTTGGTGATTCGTTTTGACGGTAAGCAGTACTCTTTGTCCTCGAATGAGGCTAAGGATAGCCATATTTCTCAGTAGCCATGATTTTCCAGCCCCAGGGCCCGACTGTATCAGAATGACGGGTGGGTTTTGATCGTGAAGTCGTAAGAGCCGCTCGTTCTCTGTATCAGCAATGTATTGTGCGTTCATTTGAGGGTCTCCAAGAATCGAAGAAGTGAAAAGTTTGAAATGCTTGGCCGCGGAGTTGAGGATAAGGTTCCGTTTGTAAAGTGGGTCTGTGGTTGGAAATTGAGTCGTCTTGAAAAGATGCTGAGCATTTTACCGGTAAACCCCCAAGTGCGCTTTTCTTTGCACAAAAGCAGCGGATCCCCAAGATTGGGTAATCCATGTTTTCGTGTTCCAGCCGTCATTTGAAGCTGTATTT
>JAYYRF010000694.1:0-4479 GCA_036127535.1 Myxococcota bacterium
TGTCTGTATCGAATTGGTACCCCGAATTTTTGGCGTTTTGTCGACAAAAAAGGAGAAAATCTCAACATGCATATGTTTTTACTTTTGTTGTCTTTAATCGCGTGCTCATGTCAAGGTTGCAGCCCAGACGTGAAGGACACCTCTATTGCTGATACCAGCGTAGACCTTTCTGATGCCGATGGAGATGGTCTGACCATTGAAGAGGGAGATTGTGATGATAACGATCCGTTGATTGGTATCATCGACGAAGATGAAGATGGTTTTTCCGAGTGTGGGCTCGATTGTGACGATTCCGATGCCAATACCCATCCCGGAGCAGCAGAGGAAGATTCCTAGGACGATTGCATGCGCGATGCTGATGGAGACGGGTACGGAGATATGAACGCGCCAAACGGTGGCGTAGCCGGTACGGACTGCGATGACACCGCCTCTGCCATTACCGGGGAAGATATCGATGGTGATGGATACCGTGCTTGCGATAACGATTGTGATATAGAAGACCCCAATACCCATCCCGGTGCGGCAGAGAGCGAATCTACGGACGACTGTATGCGCGATGCCGATGGTGACGGCTATGGTGATGATACCGTCGAAGGCGATATCGTTCCGGGTACCGATTGCGAAGACGATAATCCCGATGCAGGGCCTTTTGACAATGACGGCGACGGTTTTTCCGCCTGTGAAGGGGATTGCGATGACACCGATCCGGAGAACACGGGGCAAGATTTAGACGGAGATGGTTACAGTTTGTGTGATGGAGACGCCCAAGACGATAATCCAGCCATCGCATATGTAGCTGCCAACGGTGCGACTTTTTCGAGTATTACCTCTGAAGAGTTTTCGATGGGTTCTCCTACGCTCGAAGTCGGTCGTGATGGCGATGAGGTACTTCACCAAGTTTACTTAACCAAGGACTTTCTCATCATGAACCATGAAGTTTCGCAGGGACAGTTTGAAGAGTTGATGGGATACAACCCATCTGATTTCCAACAAGGTGCAGAGTATCCCGTTGAGAGTGTTTCTTGGCACGAAGCGGCGATGTTTGCCAACAGACTGTCTGCAGAGGAAGATTTCCAACTTTGTTACAGCTGCACGGGTACAGAAGCCATGACAAGATGCGAAGAAGTGCTCGCACCCTACAACTGCTCTGGGTTTCGCTTGCCGACGGAAGCAGAGTGGGAATATTCTGTGCGGGCCGGCTCCAGCAGTGCCATTTGGACCAATAATGGTGGTGGTGACTTGTTGAGTTCGACAGATGGGAATATCTGCGAAGAGATCGAGTTGTCTGATGGAAGTGCATTGGAAGACTTGGCTTGGTATTGTGGAAATACGTTCCCCGAACCGCATCTGCCGGCGATCAAAATGCCCAATTCATTTTATTTGTTCGATATGTACGGGAATGTATCTGAGTGGGTACACGATGCCTATGACAGCTACGACACGGAGTTGGTTTACGATCCGTACACGAGCGCCGGTGACGCGCGTGTGATTCGGGGAGGAAGTTTTAACTCGAGGCCGTCCGATTTGCGGTCGGCCAATCGACGTTCTTTGGATCCGTTGGCCAGACAGAAGCAAATCGGTTTCCGACTGGCTCGAACATCCCCCTTTGAATAAAGAATCCCTTCTGAATCTAGGGAGAACAGACGCGATTCCTCAAACGCAGGCGACGCACAATCTCCGTTCTGTCGCTCGGTTTGAGCTCCTCCCAGCCATAGGCTTTTAAAACAGCCATATCCATTTGGTGTCGAAGGCGACGCAGGGCTTGAATATCTGGATGTTCATGATGTGGATTGTTTGGGTTGATGAGTCGATTCCAGCACTGCGTCATTCCGATATGGTATTTTTTCATGATGTTCGCGCGCTTTTTATAGAGAGCTTTCCCTTTTTCTTCGAGTTCATCTCTTTGAATGGGATCCAGTACGGGAAAGGGAAATGTTTCGAAGCAGGTAGAGGGTGTGTATCGCATCCCGAGACAAAGCGTAGAGCCCATTCTTCTTGCCCACCATTCATGCACCTGTGACTGTAGGATGGCGAAATCGGAATATCGATCAAATGCGAGAATGCGGAGTCCTTGGGAAAAGACCAGTTTGGTGGGAAGGAATGCGATTAGCCAATGTTGAGAATGCGCAGAGCAGGCCAAACATCGCGAAAGAGGTTGAATCGCCTGATAGAGTCCAGTTGAACGACTGCCGTATTGCCACCAAAATTTTCGGCGCTTGCGCTGCGTTGCATTGGTATCTTTCAATAGATCTCGTTCCGGTTTGACACGTTCTTGCACAACTTGCAGTAAAGACGGCCACTTCTTGGCTTCTGGAAGAGAACGGGAGTCAAAATTAATAACGTATCGTGTGGGAATTTGAAGAGGGTGATTGTTGAGTTCTTCACCACGCATGTACGGGAATATGCATTCCGAGTTCTTTGGGTCGGCTTGGATCAGGCGCGCTCGTTGTTCAGGGAACAGTACAAATCCCTCCCCGTAAATCTTTAGACCACAAAAAGATTTATTCTGATTGTCTGCGATGGGTTTGGGATCTTCCCATTCTTGTTGGTTTTCCAATTGGCTATTGATATATGATACGCGTTGTGTGTCAATGAAGCGTTTGCCCGTCCATCGGCCTTTTTTTCCGTTTAAAAGCGTAACAATGACGGATGGGGTTGTATTCGGCCAGCGAACGTTGAGTTGGGCACGGTAAAGATCGAGTTCTTTGTTTTGTATGAGGAACTGTAGACCATTGTGCCTGGTTTTTCCCTGAGAGATCGAATTGGTTACGATTAGTCCAAACGTACCGCCCGGCTTGAGTATCTGCTGGGTTCTCAGCAAAAAGTAGCTGCATATATCACCAGCACCATGTGTATGAGGCCACTGTTTTTTGATCAACTTGAGATAAGCGTCTCCATTGGCAGCAATAATTGTATTCTGTCCTGCGAACGGTGGGTTTCCAATAATCGCATCAAATCCGCCTTTGGGTACGTTGAATATTCCTGGAAAGGCATATGTCCAGTGCAAGGGAGTATGCGGAAGACGTTGCAGTATGGATTCGAGTTTTTTTGAAAGGGTTTTTGAATCTCCTTTGCGCCACTTTTCGAATTCTTTGTCGAATCTTTTGATGAAACGCTCTCTCTTTTTGGGAACACGTTCGACATGAATGGACCAACGGTAGGCCACCACAAGATCTGTAATGAGCGTTTCTCGATCATAGGAAGAGATAGGTCTTGGGATTTCGGGAGATCGGCCGAGAATGGCGTCTCCTTCTCGCATTTGCTCCTCTATAAATGTGAACGGCAAAGATGGATGTCCCGCCATGAGCCAAAGGAGAATCTGGGTGAGTTGAACGGCCGTTGGGTTCTTATCGACCCCGTATAGACAAGATTGCATAATCATTCGGTATGCTTCTTGGCGTCTGTCCGTTGAAGAAAGCGACGAATCTTGCCATGCTTGAAGAAGTCTTTCTCCTAAAAATTCGACTGCTTTCATTAAAAGGACGCCCGCTCCCATCGCGGGATCGCAAATCGATAAACCCAAAATTTGATCCGGTGTTGGTTTCTCACCCAAGAGGGGTTCCAGCGTACTTCGGATCAGTGGTTCTGAAAGTGACGGCGGAGTGTAGTGGGATCCGGAGTGACGGCGGAGCATGCCGCTTTGTACGTCGAATGTTGTTGCGCCATCTCGGATCAATTTCATCGAAAGTAAGTGTTCATACACCGAGCCGATACATTCGATGGGTAGGGTTTTAAAATCGATTGGTACGTCGTCGTGATTTTTGAGGATAGAGAGAACGTCCCGTATGGTGTCGTTGTCGATGTTTCGCTCAAGGACGGGATGAGCATTTGGATCGAAGAGTGGACTTCCCTTTGGTTTTATCGACAGTTTTGGGTGTTCGATTCCACAGTAGAGTATGTGAAAGAGTGTCCTCAGCCTTTGGTAGACGGCATAGGGTTCTTCTTCTCGAACAGAGCCGACGAGAGAGTGGTTGTTTTGGTAGTATGGATTGTCCGTCGGTAAGAGAGCGCGTTCTTCTGCGTACAACAGAAACAAGATTCTTAGGAGAAGTGCGGTGAGCGAACGGTACAAATCATCGGGAGAGATGGTTTGCAATGAAGGGGAATCGCCTGTGTCTTCGCTGCGTTCCACCCCGCGGAGAAGTCGATGAAGCGAAGCCTCTGCTCGTTTGCACAGAATGATAGACGGATCTCGGAGCATTATGGTTGCTTTGGTGATGCTTGTTGCGCTGGATCCCATATTGCTTTGGGAATGGGGAAGGTCTCTAGGAATGATTTTTCCATAGAAATACTGGAGTGCATCGCGTTGTAGCCCAGTATGATGGAGAAGAGTTGGTTGGCTCTGGGGGTTTGCAGAAGCGCACACAGGAGACGCAGCATCTGGCAATCGTCGTGCTTGTGAAAGATCGTTTGGGTACCGGTGGAGCCTTGATATTCTCCCTTTTTATCGAAGTAGGCTTCTACATGACGGGTGAGAGA
>JAYYRF010000695.1:0-13725 GCA_036127535.1 Myxococcota bacterium
GTACGGACGAAAGTGTAATTCCACCGGCACCTACCCCGATAATCTCGACGAATCCGGTGGACACACCCATACCACGCAGCACGGCACCGAGGACGAGTATCACTACCACATCCAAAACGAACTCTACCTCGATCAGTTCTATATTTTGTTTCCCGGCGATTACCAAGGTACACCCAATAGCATCCAATAGATGCGATCGTCCTCTCCAAGAAGCTTGACGTTTTTTTTCGTACTCTTGCTATGCCTTTCTTGTCAGCCGAGAGTACAACAAGCGGTATCTCCGTGCCCATCGGACATGGGCTATATCGCTCCGATCAATCATCAAGTCTCTTGGGGGGAAATCCAGCCCAACCAGTCTTGGCACCTGCCAGAGCAGCAAAGACGGCTCTCCCCTTTTTGCATGGATCGATACGAATACCCGAACCAATCGGGCGTAATTCCCCTCTCCAACGTGACGTGGGAAGAGGCAAATCGGATCTGCTCTTCTCATCAAAAGCGTTTGTGTACCGAAGAAGAGTGGTCTCTCGCCTGCCGTGGTGCTGAGAAAAGAAGCTACTCTTACGGTACCGTTCGAAAGAGTGGGATCTGTAATACTGAAATTCAAAGATCGGATTCCATGGTAAAAAGCGCGCCATCTGGCTCCTTTGCGGACTGTCGTACTCCCGAGGGGATCTTTGATCTTAATGGCAATGTATCGGAGTGGGTTGTAAACGACTGGCGGGCATTTGATCACAATCAAAAACGGTGGAAAAAGCGTAAAGCCGGATATAAGACCTTACGCGGAGGTACAATGTGGAAACAAACACACTACGGACAAGACTGTACGAGTAGACACGGTCACCATCGCTCAGATTGGCAAAACCACGACGATGGATTTCGCTGCTGCCTATCGATTTCAGCCTCCCTGCCGTAGCCATCATCCACCATGGCTCCCTTTCAGATATCCGAGACCTCACGAAGATATAATTTGATCTCCCATCTCAAAATCGGTATAGCAAAGAATAGATCTATTTATGCTGCAGACCGATCAAAACACTCTAAGCCAAAGCGTACTTTGCCCTTCCCAACACTTCCAAAATCAAAACAGCCTTGGACTCTCGTTATGTCTCTGTGCATGATTCTGTGTACGCATTCTTGCTCAAAACCAGAGTATTCTATCCCGGATTGGAGCAAGGATTCAAAGACCCTTTTACAACAGTGCGAGGAAGAGTCGGTTAGCGAGGTACAGACCATCTGTTGGATACATGCTGCGACGGTACTGATCCAAGAAGATCCCAAGGGAGATGTAAGCGCTGCATGCAACAACATCACAGAAGAGCTTTGGAGGGATGAGTGTTACTTTCGCGCCGCGGAAGAACTCTCTATATTGGGACGTTGGCAAGAGGGAATACGCGCATGTCGCCTCTCTGGACGCTTCGAATACGACTGCATCAAACATAGCTATTGGAGGGAGCCCTTTAAAAACATACCCCCCAATGACGCTCCCCTATCCGATATAAAGGCCGAATTCGAAAAGATTCGAAGCGATACATCCATGCTGCTGAAAGGCTTACCAACAGCGACATATAACGAGGGAATCGCAAACATAAGCGCGCAATTTGCACACTCGCTGATCGTTGGTCGAGGCCGTGCAAGAGCCGATCTTGCCCATGAACAAGGAGAATTTGGTGCTTTTTTCCGTACGGTCTATGGAATAGAAGGCGCCAGAATTCTCTCCGATCGAAGAGAACTACAGATTGATGCCATTGTACAGTCATGGGCAGAAAAAAAGGATATCGTCGGTACACAGAGCAACCGAAGGTCTTTCACGGGACGCTATTACCACAACAAGCGATCCAAGCAGGAGAGAGCGCTTTCCAGCATCGTATCCTTTGGTGGTTACACGCGTATACAATCGAAAGAACCCAACATCGATATCACCGTGGCAGCTCTGGAAGGTGTTTATTCGTTGCCATCAGCATCTTCGTCCTTGTTCAAGCCATATATCAATCACCAGCATCCTGAAATCCGATTGACCGCAAGACGCTTGGGAAAAGCAACCCGATCTCCATCCCATCGGCTCCCATAGATTTGCCAAAACGGAACACTCAAGATTCAAAATACAGTATTGGGCGCTGATAGCTGTTCTTCTCCATGAAAAATCTTGGAAGTGCAGCGTCTTCGGATACAGTTAAAGCAGACACAACCCCAAGGAGCAGTTATGTCCTCCTTTGAACACTTTCAAAATGACTTTAACGCCGTCCAAAGCTGGATCGATTCCGCGCTAACAGTACGCAGACACTGCCTTCGTCAGCCGACGGTCATCACCGTAGCGGAATCAGGACCGAAAGCGCGAACCATGGTTCTTAGAGACGTTCGAGAGGGTCAATTGTTTTTTTTTACCGACCGACGCTCCTTCAAAGTATCAGAGATTCAAGCGCAACCCAAAGGGTGCGTACACGCCTATGACACAAAGAAGCGACTTCAAATTCAAATCTATGGAACCTTTTCCCTTGTAGAAGAGAGCCCCCATCTCGTGCGCTGGAGAAGTATGGGTCTCCAAAACTTTTCAGACTACGGGTCACAGGCACCTCCTGGAACATCACGACCAACAAACAACATCGTTACCAAAGAACTGGCAAAGATAAACTTTAGCGTAATCACGCTAAACCCAACCTCTATCGAACTTCTGAAGCTACAAAGAGATGGTCATTGGAGGGTTGTTTGGAATCGTGCAGCGGATCGTTGGACACCAACAGTACTGGTTCCCTAAGCACCATTTACTCCAACGAAGTACGGTGAGGCACCATACCGAAAACTCTCTCGCCAATGCTACTGCTTATTGAACGTATAGGCACCCGAAACACTGCTACTTGGATCGTCGAACGCACACTCGAGTTGGGGTAAACGCAGGTTGCAATCCAGTTGTGAAGTTGTTCCGGAATCAGACCAAGAGATCTCGTATTGATTCGCAGATTCTTTCTCGACCGATATATCCACCGAATAGGAATATGGCTCTGTACCATCCGTGTAGGAAGCACTTTGCGTCAATTCCCCGCTTAAGTCATCTTCGATGATCATGGTAATAGAGGTTGTAGAGTCATATTCGGTCATCGGGAAAGACGTGCAATACTCTTCTCCTTCTCCATTTAAACAAAAAGACGCCAAACTCCATTCTCCTATAATGGGATCTGCACATGCCGCTGTGGTTGTCATGCCCAAGATGGTAATGTGTGGTATTTTCATCGCTTCCCTCTACTGATAGATACGGTAAATTATTTATACTATAACCAAAATCGTCAGGTGTAAAAAGCACTCTTTGGTCTATTTTTTTTGATATAATTTAGATATGTTCTTCCGTAGAGTGTCCAATTATCGTTTAAACACCACGTCATTTCAAAATCGTATAGAACACTTAAGTATGAAATCCCGTACACAGGAAAACCAATATGACGCGTTCATTACCAACAAAATATAAAAATACGGGATTGGAACTCGTTGTGGCCGGAAGCGTTACGCTACTCTTCAATTATCTGTTTACCCATTTGGCATTCATGATTTTAATCGGATATGGATTCTATCATATCCTTCGCACACGGACGTATCCTATCGGAGTGACGTTCCTAATATTGGGTGTAGTAATGTGGTTTTTATCGCATACCATCCAATTCATGTTTTGGGTCATCGGTTTATTGCTCTTGTGTTCAGGTATCGTATCTATGCTCTCCAAGCGCGATGAAAGGTAAATATGACGTGAAAGAGTTTGAACGAGACGAGGGCAAGCATCGGCCCCCATTCTACCTTCTTCGTCTCGATACGATACAGGAAAGACATGTCAGATACGGTATCCGTTAAAAATACGACTTCAAGTGCATCATATCGGGAAGGAATCCGCCATGTCATCATTCCAGCATTACTGTGGTCTATTTTTTCTTGGTGGCTCGCCTTTCACGATCACCACCCCTCGGGTCGCTCTGTATTCTCAAACCAGTACTACATACAGTCTTTCTTGCTAACGCCGGTTCTGCTCTCAAGTTGGATTATTTTCGCGGGCTTTCTGTGGCGGAAACGACCTGATTGCGCCCGCACAAAGCGAGAGGATTGGTTTGCGACAACGGGCAAGATACTCGGTCGTGGTTACTTATTTTTTTGGGTTCTACCCGATATATTTGTGTACGGCATTTGGGGTTTTGAGCACCTTCGATATATCACCCCCTTTCTTCCGATTGCGACGACCGTGTTTGTCGTTGTTTCCACCGCAAAGCGCGCCGAGTTGCGTCCGCAAAAAGGGTCTAACCGATCGGTTTTGTACGCGCTTTTAGCGTGGATTCTACAAGCGATTCCCATCTTGGTTTTTATCCGATAGCGCCGCAGCATAAACGCTATTTTTGCTGTAACTCGATCAGATCCGTTAATATATTGATGGCCTCTTCTTTTTGAAGCTCAAATATGTCGTTGGAGTCTTCCGCACCGCTTTCATTCTCCTCCTTCTCTTCGGAGTCTTGTAGCAAACTCGCAATCGTGACCACACCATCGTCGTTCTGGATTTCCGCCACTTGCTTTTCCAATTCGGCGAAGTCGGAATTGGAGGCAATACGATCTGCCGACCGTTGGGACAAGACTTTTTTCTGAGCCTCGGTAACCGGTGTCCAGCGGCTTCGAACACGAGAATTTACACGGTCGGAAAGAAATGATGGCATGCTTTGGGGAGGCAAAGAGTAATCGAGATTTGCTTCCCCCAATTCATACCCATCGTAGAGAGAAGGAATAAAGATATCAGAGGATACCCCAACATGCTGGGTTGAACTGCCCGATGGTCGAAAAAACATCCCTTTGGTCTGCTTAATCGCTCCCATTTCCATCAGCGGAAAGAAATGCTGTACCGTTCCTTTTCCAAAGGTATTTTTACTTCCCACAATCACAGCGCGAGAGTAATCTTGCAACGCACCCGCTAAGATTTCAGATGCCGATGCAGAAGCTTGACTGACCAATACAACCAAGGGGCCGCTGTACTCGATGGAAGAGTCTCGATCGTTGAGCACTTGAAATTGATCACGTCCGTTTTGCTGTTTTTCATTGGTACCCACAATTGCCCCTTCTTTGACAAAGAGTCCGCTAATCGATACCGCGTGATCCAGTAGTCCTCCACCATTCTCCGATAGATCGACCAAAATACCGTCGACACCTTCTCTCTTGGCTTCTCGAATTAGGTTTTTCATATCGTTCAAAGAATCTCGACCGCCACCCCCTTTCTCTTTGTAGAAAGAGGGCAACGAAATCGTGGCAAGCTTATAGGTTTTGCCCGCTTGCTTCCGGGATTGTAGGCTGATCTTTGCGGCCTGTTCCTTCACATCGATCTTGTCCCTTTGAATGGTCACTTGAAAGGTTTTCACCGAAGCACCTTCTCGAAAGATCGTGAGCGTGACGCGGGTTCCTTTTTTTCCGCGAATCATCTTAACGACATCTTGAAGCGCCATATCGATGGTGCTGACCGGCTCTTTCCCTTCGTTTTTAACCGCTACAATGCTGTCGTTGGGCATTAGAGAACCTTCTTTATCCGCCGGCCCTCCCGTGACGATCGATACGATCTTTGTATACCCATCTTCACTGCGCAAGACCGCTCCGATCCCCTCCAAAGAAAGTCCCATTTGAATCTGGAAATCAGCAAGCTGATCGGCGGAGTAGTAGTCAGAGTGAGGATCCATTGCGGCTGCGTAGGCGGCCGCAAAGAGCTCAGGTACGTCTCGCTTTTCTCTTCGTTCGCGCGCTCGCTTGGAAGCGAGTTCATATCGATGAACCAAGCGCTTCGAAATTTTTTCAAGATCCGTCTCCAGCACTCGTTGATTGGCCACTTGAAAGTGAAGCAAAGACTCTATGAGAACCGTTCGCTCTTTTTCAGATGCGGGGTAGTTGCGCTTTGAAGGATCTGTTTGGAGTTTGAGCTGCTTGTCCAAAACAAATTCGTTTCCCAGCCGTTCTCGTACAATGCGTTCATTTTCTTCGATTCGCTCGACCGATAAACGCGCCACCTTCTCCAAATCGGAACAGTCCCCTCTTTGCAAACGGGTAAAATTCGCAACCAGCTCGTTTTGCAGATCCTGTATCTCATCTTGTAAAAACAAGGTTTTTGTCGGATCCATTCGCTCTATGTACGTCTTGACGGAACGTTCTTTGAGGGAAGGAGTAACGACATCCTGAGCGTAGTGGCCATCTTCCATAATCGTCAAGACATGTGGAAGAACCGCGCAATCGAGTTGTGTACTATCAAATCCCATCAAGAAGGGAAGAGAGAGGGAAAAGCTCAAGAGAGAAAGTATATTTTTTTGCATGGGTGCCCTCTTTGTCTACCATAAGCGGTCGGCTTATGCGTGGGTCATAATCTCTGGTATATGGATACTAACACTACCCACAACACAACAAATTGAATTCCCCAAATTGAACAAAACTTAAGGGCGAAAATATTAATATATGTACGCAGCTTCATATTCCATCCGTCTTTGTGCAAAACAAATGCGTCTGTGCTGTCAGCCTTAAGGGCATCCGAGCAAAGAACACTTGGGCACTCTCCACCGTCATAAAGTCACGGTTCACATCTCTCTACGAAGCGGCAGGCACATCAATCTGTCGGAGACCTCCCATCCTTTCTCCATTCAGAAATATGCGTCCCAAACAAATTATGATTATTTGAAAACATCGACTCAAAGCACACAATCGTTTCCAATCCCTATGGCCTCCTATATCCTGATCATGACCATCGTGGCCGCCGGCCTCTTAATAGCAGGACTTCCATTTTTTTTACCGACCAAGCGTTGGGATTTTGAGTTCAAAGGCTACAACATCAACATTAAGAATTATGCCGCACACGAAAAGGTGTATATCGACGGCGTGAAACAGAACAAAACCCGAACCTCCCCTTTTCGGCCTACCCACGCGGAGCACACCATCACGTTGCCCAATGGGGAGAACATCGACATTTTTGTAGATGCTCATGGGGCGACAGTCACATGCCAAGCCTTTCACAAAGAGCAATTGATCTACGACTCTCTTGACCGAACTTTGAGTCGGAGAAAGAGTAACCAAACGTCTTCAGATAACCAAATAGAAGAAGATCCACGATGGACAACGGCGCAAGTTTTGCTCAAAGAATTACATGCTTCAGAGCGTGAAGAAGTGGTGATTGCTAGCCAAAAGCTACAAAAAGGACTCCGCGTTCAATTCGACGAACTCAAAAAAATTCACGCCGCCCTTGCGGCCTACGAAACGCTGGGACAAACGAACGATGGAGAAATGGAAGAGCGTGTTGCCGAAAGCGAACAACGCGTACAACAGCTTCTGCGTCTCCTACAGGAATTACACTTCAACAGTACCAGCAACCAAGGAAGTCCACCCGCACCTGAGATTCTCGACGTGATTATGCAACTCAAAGCGGAACGGGAAGTGGAAGATCGCACACGTTCGAAGAGCCTCCAAAGAACAAAGAAAAAAGAGATCTGACACATACTCTTCTTGCTCACACCCATCAAGAATACACAGACTTTCCCCAAGCGCATTTGATACACATCTGTTGTTCTTCCAAACGGGAAGGAGATGCAAGATGGCGGAGCGTTCAATCGTACGATCTTAAGTGTGCATATCCATACATGCGAAGTCGTGCGAGGACATGCAATAGAATCTCAACGGTTACTTCTTGGCAAACTGACCACCGAAACCCCACAGCAGCCCAATATAAGGCACTGCACGAGACGTCGTGTAATCAAAGGGATCAGCATCCAAGTCAAATTCTCCATCAAAGGTCGCATCGCCAGCGCGCACCGGATGTTGAAGATGTACTTGCGTCAGCAAGAGAACATAGTGATCGCGAAAGTGATTCCGATTGGGCTTATTTTTAAATTGCCAGGCCATGATGGGGCCAAGTCGTTGCACGTCACCATTCTCAATCGTTTCATGTGTATTAAAGGGGTGCGTGTAGGAGTAGCGTAGACCCAAGATCCATGGACGACCCGATTTTAGGGAAAGAAGATCTAAATCGTTGTGAATCAACATTCCGTTACTCTCTACAACGACATCGTAATTAAAGTCGTAAAAGTGCTCCCGATCTTCAAAATTCGTCATGTGAGCATATTTTCTATATAGAGTTGTATTTCGCACGAGGAGTGGCCCCAGCGGAAATCGCAATTGACCTTGCAATTTGATAATCGAACAGGCAGATAAGCCGGCACCGGGAATACTCGCCATAGCTTTGGTACTGTTGCTAAACAGCGATATGTCGTACAGCAAATCGGGATTTCCATCGTTGGGGGTAAACAAACGCCCGTACGAAAATCGGAATTGAAGAAGAGCAATGGGTTCGATTAAGAAAAATGCCTCCGTAACATTGATGGTACCGACAGTTTGTAACTCGAACCCCGTATGGAAATGTGCATTACCAAAAAGAAGATCATCCTTGGGTTTATCACCTAATTTTTTGCGGTATCCAATATTGATAATTTCTCCCACGCCAAGCGGGTTGTGTCGGTAAAGGAGAGTGTTTTGATACAGGAACCCGTTTTCGATCGGTGGAATAACTCCGTCATCGGAAGTTGATTCATTCTCTGTTTGCGCCTCTTCTGCGTATGCACTTCCCACAAAGAGATGACTCAAAAAGAACGAAAGAATTATAATAAGCTTGCTTTTCATCGCATACCCCAGAAACAGAATACAGTCCAAATTTCTCTATTCTCTTATTGGTAACCTCGCTTGTAATTGGGCTATTTTTCTTCGATAAGTTGCGAAAAAATATGTTTCGCAAACCGAATACGCCCCCAAAAAACACCCCTTAAGCGACTGAAAACTTCAATTTTACGCAAAATGCACCATAAACGCAACCCATGCAAAAATACACGCAGCGAAAATTAAATCATTAGACATTCGTTACATCTCAGTGTACACCATTGGTGCCATCACTTTCCCAACGACAAAATATATCTTTACTTCGTCGTGTACTCACACACCCAAAGCCCAAAAGCATTGGAAAGCAAGAAGAACCGTACCACAGCAAAGCGCACAGAAACTACGCATAAAAAACCTTCATCTGGATTTGATACCAAAATTAAGTCCGACAAAGGGTACCCAAAGTTCTGGGATAACGCCCATATCTGGGGCAATATAAAAGGTGTCTTTTTCGGATATTTTTCTCTGAAATCGCATACCTACCGCCAGTTCGACAATCGGTAATATTACGTTGTTTTCCGATTCATCTTTGGGAACACCATATATAAATCCTCCACTAAACATACAAAATGGAGCAAGACGGGCATTGGGGTTGGGAAAAAAGTAGAAATCCATGACAGGTCCCCAAGCACTGGGAACCTCCGGCGTGTAGGTTTCAAAGGGGTTGTCGGGTGGGTTTTGCACATAAATAAAACGCATACCCAATGCCGTACGCCCCTCGGGTCCGAGATCCAATCCCATGGTACCACCCACTGAAAAAATCGAGCCTCGACCCGTTGATATCCCCAAAGACGTACGTCCACCAATAAAAATGGGGGCCTCAAAATCGTCTACTGGGGATGTTTCTTCCGCAAAAGACGCGCGGCAAAACCATAAACTGAACAATACAAACATGATAGAATCCTCTCAATTTAATAAACAATGTTTATATTGTAAACTATGTTTACTTTTTTGCAAGAAAAAGGTCTTCTTTTCCTGAAATTTATGAGCGGTTGCAGTCTCTATGTAAACGACTTGTGCTACCGAACGCGAAGCGATATCGACTCTTAGGGCTGTACGGACGAGAAGATGGCTCTCTCTTTCAAAAAAGACTTGATCTCAGATGAGACCTTCTCCGGATGAGTGAGATTGATCGCATGACTTGCATCCTCGACCACAACCACTCCTTTTTCCGGATACTGCTGAAGAAGTTCCTCTGACTTTTCATACGGAACCATTTTATCGTTTAATCCCCAAATAAATAGCGTCGGTTTTTTCTGTTTCATCACGTCGCGATATACGCTGCGAACGTCTTCAAAATGAACAATTGTACTCATTAAGGCGTAGTAGTAACCGGAAAAATGGGACTGGGTTTTAAATCGCTCCGCCGCATCTAACGATTTGGGTTTCATTTTCTTGTAATATGACATCGAGTTTAAGAAAATCATTCTTTCCAATACGAACTGTGGAAGGGCGGTAAATATCGCCGGCTTCTCTATCTTGAAAAAACCACCCGGTGCAATGTAAACGTGTGCGAGAACATATTTTGGATTCTCTTGGGTGTACATTGCTGCTACTACACCGCCCATGGAGTACCCCACCAGAACCTTCGGGGTTTCATGCAACTCTAAAGTCTTGAGCATTTCTGCTAATTGCTGGGGAAAAACCTCTTTTTGATAATCAATTCTCGGTTTGTCGGATAATCCTCTGCCGAGCAGATCGTAAACCAGTACCTGGTGGCCATTCTTCACGAAGTCTTCGATCAAACCGTCAAAAACGAAGTGCGGTGTTGAAATCCCGTGGATCAGTACGAGAAGCGGATCGCCACTTTTCCCGTGCAATTTATAATAGGTCTTGCCATGAGAGAGTTCCACAAAGTCCATACCTGAATTTTCGCGCTCTACCGCCGGATCCGCAGAGGAATGAGACTGGAAATAGATCTCGAAAGATACCAGCCCCAACAGCATCACAACGGCCATCCCGATTAAAACCTTCTTAAGCATTGCTCTTTCCTTTATCCTGTGCGATACTCACCGTTTTTATCGCACCCAAATAACGATCAAATTCGTTCCGCTACTCAAGTTGAACGCCCCAATCGAAGGTATGTTGACTGATATAGACGCATCGTACATGAGAACCCGATACGCGCTGTAAAAGGAGAGGCAGCAGTAGTTGCGAATACCGTAGCTCTTGTGAGAGTCTCCGGTATAGCAGTCCGAACTCATACCGATATCCGCACACGATGTAAGGCACTGTCCCCCATTACTCGTAGAAGCGGCCGATGACCACAGACAACTGGTGGAAAAGTAGCGGGACGTCGGCGCGTCAACATCATACACACCGGGCGTTAGTGCCTGCACTCTCCACGATTCCGTTGTCAAATCTTGAATCGTCGTATCGGCGAGTTTGGCAAACTCTAGCGTTTCCACATCGTCTAGCCCCTCTATGTTTACCTCGTCCACACGTCCGGGATTGTTGGCGTCGGGGTCGTGTTGTTTCAATGCGAGCGTCCAACCACCGCCGTCTGTCGTCATATCGCAATAGACCGGAAAGGCGTCTGTATCTGATCCACCATTGGGATCGATATAGTAAATTCCGTCCGCAGCACCCGGATTATTTGCCAGCGTCTCCTTACAGCTGATCTCTGCTACACAAGAATCATCGACGGTTCCGTTACAATCGTCATCAACACCGTTGAAACACGCATCTTCTGCATCCGGATTAATACCGCTGTCCGCGTCGTCACAATCTCCACCGCCATCTACATAATCGATGGGAGCCACACAGCCGGTCTCTGATACAGCGTCATCACCATATCCATCGCCATCTCCATCATAGTAATATTCGCCATAGTCCACAGCATCGGTGTCGATGTTTCCATCGCAATTGTTGTCAATGCCATCGCACACTTCGGTCGCCGTCGGGAGAATCGTATTGTTGTTGTCATCGCAATCGTCCGAACTGGAGACATACCCACTTGGTTGATCGCAAGACTCAAGCGTACTGTTTGCGTCTCCGTGCCCGTCTTCGTCTCCGTCTTCATACCAAGTATTCAGCGTGAGATCACCGGCCTCATCGACCGAACCATCACAGTTGTCATCGATATCGTTACACAGTTCCGTTGCACCGGGATAGACGCTTTGCGCACTGTCATCGCAATCGCTGTTGCTCGATACATACTGCGTCGGCGCATCACAGGCCACCACCGCCGCGGTTGCATCACCATACCCATCCTCGTCGCTATCGAAATACCAGATACTGGGGTCTGTGGCATATAAATCGACATTTCCATCGCAATCGTTGTCGACACCATCGCATATTTCCATCGCATCCGGAGAGACGGCAGCTTGGGTATCGTCACAATCCGCATCGTTCCAAACATAGCCGGTTGGCTCTGTGCAATTTTGAATGGGAGAATCGCTATCGCCATAGCCATCACCGTCAGAGTCGAGGTAGTAGGTTATGGAACCCGAAGCATCGCTCTCATCGACGTCTCCATCGCAGTCATTGTCGATTTCATCGCAGATCTCGATTGCGTTGGGATTGGCATATGTCTCAACGTCATCGCAATCCCCTCCTTGCGCCACATACCCCTCTGGCATCGTACACGCTTCGAGCGTATTCTCATCGCTACCAAATCCATCGTTGTCTTCGTCGAGATAGAAGATCGACTTCACGTTTTCGTCCACATTTCCATCGCAGTTGTTGTCGATCTCATCACAGATCTCCACCGCCAGTGGGTTGATCATGAGATCGTTATCGTCACAGTCCTCTGCGATCAGCGATAATCCCGGACCGACTTGGCATGCTTCCACTACATTCTGCTCATCACCAAAACCATCGTTGTCCGCATCGGCATAAAAATTTTCGAGGACACCTTCATCGATCTCCCCGTCGCAATTGTTATCCGAACCATCGCAAACCTCGCTCGCCGATGGATAACTCGTCGGATCGGAGTCGTCGCAGTCGTCTTCGTTGTCGGTAAAGCCTTCGGACACCGTACACGCCGATATTTGTATCGCAGCGCTTCCATAACCATCAAAATCCGCATCGACAAAGAAAGTAGACTGAACCCCTTCGTCGATTTGACCATCGCAATTGTTGTCGATCTCATCGCAACTCTCTTCCGCATCCGGATTGATACTCGCATCTTCATCGTCACAATCATCCTCTACCGCAAAGCCATCTGCATCGTTATCGATGACAACAACCTCCTCGTCCGATGATTCTTGGTTGGTTTTGCTCTCACAGGCGACAAGCAGCAAAAATGGGATCATCTTGTACATTCTCTCTCCTCTTACCAATCAAAGTATATACCGTTTGAGCGAGATTCTCAATCTATCGTTCTTTGATAAGAACCGCTTTATAAGACTTGTTGAAGCCGAAAATACGCTTCGTGTTTTGTTCTGAACGAATCGAACTGTCCGATAGGGATCCTGCTTTTGTCTAAAATCGCTTATCCAACGTCAAGGAGGTCAGGGTGCGGGCTTGACATACAGATCCATCGATAGAGATCTCGACATCGTTCGCATCTAAAAATCTACTCTTATGGAGCATTAAGAGCAAAAAATCTGAACGTAAAATATCGCAGAGAAACATCGTTTCAAGATGTTATGATGGAACGTTCTCAACCATCTTTTTCCGGAGCATTCATGCCTTCTCGACAGCGCTCCCTCTGCGGCATCGCAGCATCGTTGATTCTCGCATCCTTGTGTACGGCCTGTACGGAGCCTGCGTCGGAAGCAGAACAGATTCCAACCCTGCAAACCTTGGCTCTCGCTGCCGAAATCGCACAGGAAGGGGCCGTTCGAATCCCACCTGAAACCTTGGCTTTTGATTGGATGCAGACCGTTTGGGCATATGGCATTTTCAGACTTCACCAAGCGAGCCAAGCTGAACAATGGAAGCAATACAATCGAGATTGGCTGAACCATTCCCTCGACGATTTTACCGGAGACGACCCCCACCGTTTCCATTCGTCGGACTCTATGTCACCAGCTCTCATCGCTGCTTCTTTGATGGCCACCGACCCGACACAAGATTTTTCACCGATTACCG
>JAYYRF010000696.1:0-4385 GCA_036127535.1 Myxococcota bacterium
GCCTTTCAACGGTTTATATCCCCCATTTCAAGAATCCAAAGAGATTTTGGATAGGAGACAAGAACATTGTGGAGCATATGGGATGGAATGAGAAAAGAGGAAGAACCCGAAAATATTCTTACCCAAAGCTCGCTTTTATCACCAACCCCGGTTCTACACTGGGCGCCGCGGTATTATAATGCTTTGCAATCTTCGCGATGGCGTCTTTCAGATTTGCATTCATGGTTGCAATGCTTTCCGGAGAGGGCAAAGCCCCCGTTCCGATGGACTCACCAAAATCGCGCGCATTGATATCGTCAGACCAAACGGACCAACCTTCGCATTCTAGATATATTTTTCGTCCGTTGTACTCTGCCCACACGCTCTCTAACGAGACGTTGGTAAATTCGAACTCCGGAATATTATCTTCCTCCCAATCGTCCGTGGAAAAGATATCCCCACTCTCAATCCAAGCCGTCAAATCGATGCCATATCCCACACTTGCATATACACTGTACCCCATCTATTCCTCCTAGGCCTAAGCAAAATACTCATTTGACATATCGGATCGTAGAACAGAGCACCACCCATGGAGGTGAAATAGTCCGATGGATCCAGTCTTTATCACCTTGCATACATCTCTTGTTTGTTCTGTATCCCGTCTTTCGACTGGCGGCGCGATACGAGTTTTCAAAGATACCATCATGCGCATCCATGAAGCATCGAAGTCGAAATGGGTGTCCACCTTGCTTACTTGTGCTCTTGGTGATCCTCTTCTTCACTGCAGTCGTGATTTTCCCAATACTCGAGTGAGCGTTGCATCTCTTCTGCGATATCACACTGTTCATTTTGAATGTGCTGATATTCCTTGACACAAATGGGGAGATGGCCTTCAATTGCCAATCGGTATTGCTTCTCTTTTGGAGGATTGCGTAAGATGGACAAGATCTCGTCTTCTGCATCTTCTTGGAGGTCTTCGATATGAATGCTCAGGTTGTACGGTCGGTTCCGAATGGATTTTGCGAGAGCGGGTGTTAGCTCTATGGCAGCATCAATGCTCAAGTCAGAGCCTTTAAAATTCTCCAGGATAGAGATCAGCGATAGGGGATCAAGGTTGGTGTGTTGGACTGCGGATAGGGTGAGTTTGGTTGCGGTTATGGGGTGCGATGTACGGAATTGTATGGGTTTCGGCATCCAATCGAAAAAGAGCTCAACCTCCTTTGCCTTTGCTTCTCGTAAAAAGGAAAGATCGGGTGTGTCGTCGTGAATAAGGTTGAGCGTAACGGATTGGACATTCATCGATACGAGGTCAACAACGGAACGCATGGGAGCATCGTTGACGTTAACAACGATTTGGGTCTGTGGATGCGGCCATTTTAAAAGACTTTGTATCGTTTCCGTGCGCAGCGACCACGCATGAAGGCGTATCGATTGTAGAGAGTATTTCGCCAGATGCTTTATATGCTTGGGGGTAACGTTGGGAACGTCCTGAAGGCTGATGTGTTCCCTTTCTGCGAGATCGAGTTGCGTAAATTGATCGGGAGAGAACAGTGAGAATGGAACAGACCGTGTATCCTTCAGATATCGAGCCGGGAACGCATACAAGAAAGTCCATTGCGGAAGTACAACATAGGGTAAGTGAGATAGGACTTTGAGGACGTCCTCTTCGATGTGCGTGAGGCCTTCCAGGTGGATATAATTGGGTTTTTCTTGAGATGCGCGCTCGGCTATGATCTGTGCCTCTTCCATAGAGATGCTGCGCAAGCCATTCAAGGATAGGCGGGCGGGACTATTCATCAGAATGGATAGGCTTTGTGTATCTATAGATTGTAGACTATCCAAGTTTAATCCTTGTTTTTGGGCGCAGAAATGGGCGAGTTCAGGAGTGAGTGTCATGACGCCGTTTAACGAATCGATGCTGAAGGGGCGTCCGCGAAAGCGTTTGTCTTTCTCCTGCGCAGCATACAGACCGTCTACATCAACCGTCTTTGCCTGTTCTATCCACTGTTTGAGCATTCCATACGGATTGGAAGAGCTTTGGTTCAAGACATGGAGATCTTTCCGCAATTCTACCCATTCTTTTGTGACGGGGAGTATGGTTGTCGGAATCCAAATCTTTCGCTTCTGATTCCGCGCAGTATACCATGCACTGGAATTTACCTTTCGTAGCGCATCTCTTTCCACATGCAGAAGGGATAGATATGTGTCGATGGATATGGTTTCCAAATCGGGAAAGGATAGAGAACCGCGAAAATGTTGGAGCGCCTGTGCCATCTCCTTCGATATGTTTTTTACGCCTAGCATTGTAATTTTGCGAGACCGTAATGCAGAAAAATGCTTGGGGGTAGCTTTCTCAAGAGACAGTGTCAGGTGAGCGTGGCCTGGTTCAGATAGGTTTTGCAGCCCCTTGGGAGAGATAGAAGAGAGTCCTTTGAGTTCCAGTAGGCGGTTTCCCTTTTTTTGCCTTTGAACCGGAAAGGCCTGTAATGCTTTGGCTTCTTTATCCCTAAGTCTTTTGACTCCGTTGAGGCGCAGCGTACTTCCCCGAAAGTATGCGAGGCGTTTAATTGTTTTCGCATTGATTTTGGAGATGTTGGGGAGATTCAGTTCTCTCCACTCAACATTTTCGATTTGCTCAAGGAGCCACGATGGGACTTTTTTATCCAAAATGGTCACAGAACCTTGGTATGGGAGTAGATTTTGGATGGAGCCAGCGTCAATCTGTTCATCTATGGTGATCTCAAAGAGGCGTTTGGTGTTTTTCTTACGCAGCGTTGTCGTAATTTTGGAGACGTGTGCTGGATAGAAGCCAACATTTTGTATGCAGTGTAAGAGCGCTTCGTTGACCTCATATGTTCCCGTTGTATAAAGTACCGAAGAGGGAAATACAGTATTCTGATCACAGTTCTCAAGCAGCTTTTGCGGTAGTTGTCCTGTGAGGAGACTCCTTTTCAGGAGAAGGTGCTGCATATCTTGAGCGGATGCGGGAATAATATTGGGTAGGAGGTAGAGGTGGGTTGTCCCCCAAAAGTGAATGTCTTTTTGGGAGATCTTTTCTTGCATGAGCAAATGCATTTTGGGCGGTTTTCGTCTTTTCTCCCACTCGTTTTGTGGGTTGTTGATAAAGTGGTTCCAACGACGTTTTTCGTACATGCGGTTGGTCTGTTTTTCTATAAAATCATCGATTTGACTGTGTGCAGACGAGAACTCTTCTGCGTGAAGAATTGAACAAAAAAGGAGGATAAGGAGCATCGATAGAACTCATATGGGTATTCAAAGACAGTATGAACGATTGGGCGATTTTTGGCTATACGTTTTATGCAAAGCAAATCTTCATCATTTCCAAGAAAAACATCGTGTGATTCTACACTTCTACATAGAGGAGTTGTAAACCCCATAGCCTGTGATGGTTACAGGCTCATAAGGTTCTTGCTAGTCGACGATCGAACCCCGAAATATTGAGGCATGGATCTTGGCCTTGTCGATTTCTGTGCGGGACGGCGAAAATGCTGAGATTTCGATGCGCAATGCTCGACTCGGTTTGAATGGAAGCCCTTTGCCGTCATCGTCTGTATCAAAGGGCATGCTCCATCAACCATCTTCATCCAAATTTCTGTGATCAAAGATATTAATAAAGGGCGCATGCTCAAAGGTGCAAATTTCGGCTTGGAAATCGGTATCGAGGATGAAGTTGTGTGGTTCTTCAATGGTCAAATCCAGCTGATAGGAACCGATAAGGTCATCGCCGATGGAATCGATTTGCACAACACCCGTAGCCGAGCCCCTCACACTGTTTCCTTTCTCACAGGGGGACTCCACAAAACCACATGTATCTGCGTCCCAGACGGTCGTTGCGCAATCATTTTCTATTTCAGATACAGCGGCTGTGGTTTCGTGGCTTCCAATCGTGGGATTGTTTCCTTCCTCCCAAGAGACACTGTCAATGGTAAAGCGCATGTCGAGTCTGTTTTTATACTTTTTGAATGCATCCATCTGTTCGAAATATCGGGTGATTTCGGTGCAAGCATTGTCAAAAGAGGCCTCCTCCCTCATTTTTCGTACGACATCATCGACGAGCGGACGCAACCGATTGGCTTGTTCCTCGTAGTCGGCGCAATTATAGCCATCGTTGTTTATGATTAAGGGATAGTAATTGGTATACCCTTCTTCTGACCAACTGGTACCCGTAAATGTGTAGACATCAAATGTCTTGGTTTGGAACCAAAGGGGAGTGGTTTCTGTTGCAACATCGAGACAACCAATAAGAAAAAGATACATCGTGAATTTCCATGATTTTGCAGGTATGAAGAAGCCTTGACTCTCAGGCTTAAACCGTTCGTTTAAACCTTAACCCGTGTATTCTATAAATCAAAAGTTTGGCTATCTCACTTTTTGTTCGGAGTCTA